>CAYICO010000015.1:0-7602 GCA_964361935.1 uncultured Candidatus Saccharibacteria bacterium | reverse complement strand
AGTCCGCAAAGCAGGGCTGCTAAAATAAAAAAATTACAAAGAGAAAGTTCTATAAAAATAAACAGCGAGATTGAAAAAATCAGATTTAACAACTTACTCCATAAAATGCATAAAGAAGAGTTAGTTAAAAGAAACGGATCGCAATATTTTCTTACGGAGAAAGGCAGAGAGAAATATTTGCATTTAAAAAACTCTATTCTATTAGGAAGAAAATTTAATAAAGAGGGGGAAGATGAGCTTAAGATAATTGCCTTTGATATTCCGGAAAAAATAAAAAAATATAGAAATTGGCTTAGGGAAACATTGGTGAATCTTGATTTTAAAGTCTTACAGAAAAGTTTATTTATTGGCAAACAAAAATTACCGGAAGATTTTATTAAGGAATTAAAACGTCTTTCTTTACTTCATTATATAGAAATATTTGCCATTACTAAAAAAGGAACTTTAGAGAAATATCCTAATTGAACGATCGTTCAATTAGGATATAAGATTATTTTTTTCGTTTGCTGTTGGCGAGATAATACTGTTATTATTTTTATAATCAATGTTAAAAACTAAGTTTATTTTTGTTGTTGGTGGTGTTATTTCTGGCGTAGGGAAGGGGACGGCTGTTGCCTCCATTGCTTTACTTCTGCAAAAAAGAGGTTACAAGGTAAGCGCTGTCAAAATTGATCCTTATATAAATATAGATGCTGGCACCATGAATCCTACCGAACACGGCGAAGTTTTTGTTACGCGTGATGGTTTAGAATGCGACCAAGATATAGGCAATTACGAACGCTTTTTAGATACAGAAATTACCCGTCTTAATTACATGACCACGGGACAAGTGTATCTTTCGGTTATCAAACGAGAAAGAAATTTGGGCTACAAGGGCAAGTGCGTTGAAACCATACCTCATATTACCCAAGAAATAATTGATAGATTAAATAAGGCGGCAGAAAGTAATAATTCGGATATAGTCATCGTGGAGATTGGAGGAACGGTGGGTGAATATCAGAACTTAATATTTTTGGAAGCAGGAAGACTAATGCAATTAAATAACCCAGAGGGCGTTGCTTGGATTTTAGTAACTTATTTACCCATTCCTGGGAAAGTGGGTGAGATGAAATCAAAACCTACACAGCATGCGGTTCGTATTTTAAATTCAGCCGGTATTCAGCCGCATTTTATTTTGGGAAGATCTAGCCAACCAATTGATTCCGTGAGAAAGGAAAAAATTTCTATTTTTTGTAACATTCAGCCGGAAAATGTGATATCGGCCCCAGATGTGGAAAATATCTACGAAATTCCCATTAATTTTGCCAAAGAAAAGTTAGATGAAAAAATTATCGAAAAATTGCAACTTAATTTAAAGGAAAATTCTATAAACGACTGGAAAAAGTTTGTTAAAAAAATCAATAATTTAAAAAAAGAAGTCAAAATAGCGATTGTCGGGAAATATTTTGAAACGGGCAATTTTGTTTTAAGTGATTCTTACATTTCAGTTATCGAAGCCGTTAAGCACGCCGCTTATTACCTTAATGTGAGTCCAAATATTTTTTGGCTGGATGCTAATGATTATGAGAAGAACAAAAGAAACTTATCGGAATTAAATCGCTTTGGTGCTATTATAGTCCCCGGCGGTTTTGGCAGCAGGGGCGTGGAGGGAAAAATTAATGTTATTTCCTTTGCCAGAAAGAACAACATTCCTTATTTGGGATTGTGTTATGGGATGCAGCTGGCAGTTATAGAATTTTCTCGCAATGTTTGTAAATTAAAAAATGCTCATACTGCGGAATGCGATGCCTCAACATCTTTTCCAGTGATTAATATTTTACCGGAACAAAAGGAAAGACTATTGGCTAAAGATTACGGTGGTTCTATGAGATTGGGCAATTACACGTGCCAATTATTGCCAACCAGTAAAGCGGCCAAAGAATATCAAAAAGTCAGTTATTGGAAATTTTTTAACAAAACTAAAACTCTTATAGAAGAACGACACAGGCATCGTTACGAGTTTAACAATGAATATCTTGAGAGAATAACAGAAAACGGATTGTTGGTTTCTGGAATTAATCCTGGAAGAAACTTGGTTGAGATTATCGAATTGCCTAATCACCCATATTTTATCGCTACTCAATTTCATCCCGAATTTAAATCAAGACCGATCAAGCCCCACCCTCTTTTTATGGGTTTGATAGAGCATGCTATATTAAAATCATGAGAGCTCCGAAAAAAATTCCTTGTAAAGTTTGCGAGAAACCCATGCTTAAAATCTGTTTTTGGTGCAAACAAAATAATGCTCCTCGACAGTCTTTGAGATCTCATTCTCAAAAGAAAAAATAATTTCTCTGGACAAAAAAAATTAATTTGTTATAATCAAAATTATGAACAACATGAAAAAGTTTATGTGGGTTTTATACCTAGTCGTCGCTTTAGTCGTGGTTTGGTTCGGATATAAATGGTGGGTATCTAGCAACCAGCCAGCCCAGCAGGAACCAGTAGTTTCTGAAGAGGCCGCCAGTGATCAGTCAGCGGATGGTCAGGCATCAGAGGTTGAGCAACTACCCGCCAGTGATTTGGACGCAACAGAAGCTGAGCAATAATTCGATTTACCGTTTAACTAAAAAACCTTTCCGGAAAAACCGGAAAGGTTTTTTGTTTCCAAATCTATATAAGAAGACTTGTTTATTTCTTGGTGGTCAAACCTCTTTATTCTCACTGTTGTGATTTGAGGAAAAGATTTTTTCACAGCCTCTAGCGTGGCGATCTTGTCATCAATAAAGAAAATTGGGGAATAAGGATGTTTTTCCGCTATCTTCCTCATAGCCGAAACTTTCTCTGGTTCTTCTGTTATATAAATTTTCTCAAAATAATTTTCCAAATTTGATTTGCTGATTTTTGTTTTTTGATAGGATAAGTATTGTTTTAGCGCGTGAGATAGCACATATTTTTTATAACGATTTTCTTTAAGAAATTTTATGGTATCAGGGAAAATAAAAGATTGATAATCAAGATAATAAGTATTTTCTGGATTATCTTTGTAGTCCGGATGCATTAATTTTAAGCGATGAGTGTTAAATAAAGTATCGTCAAAATCTAGGACTAAAACTGGCGATTCTTGTCTAGCGCTTATATTTTCGAGAAATTTCATTATTGATTTAACTAGTTTTTTTAAATCATAGTGATTGGGATTTATTTTGCTCGCCAACTTTTTGTCCAGCAAAGTAACGTAATCCAAACAGTTTTTTCCCAAATATTTTTCCATTGTTAAAACAAAATCTGCGGGAAAAAATCCGTTAGTTTCACCTATTTTGGTTTCAGAATTGCAGATAAATATTTTTTTAGCCTTAGATTTTCTGATAGCCCCCCCAATCCCATCTACTAGAAGATTGGGAATAATACTCGTGTAAAAATCTCCCGGCCCCAAAATAATCGCATCGGCTTCCTTAAGCGCCCTTACGGCTTCAGAATTGGCTTTTGCTTTTGGTTTTATAAAAACCTCTTTTATTTTTAAGTTTGGATCGTGTTTGGGAACATCGATGTTTGTTTCGCCCTCTATAATTTGATTGTTTTCCAATCTTGCGAATAGATGGCTTTTGTCCAAAGTCACAGGAATAACCTTGCCCCTAACTTGAAAGACCCTGTTGATATCTTTGCCTTGTTGTAACGCGGCTAATATGATTAAATTTCCTAAAGAATGTCCTTTTAAGAATCCGGAGTTGAATCGGTGGGCAAAAATCTCTTTAAAATCTTCTCGTAGCGAAGAAATTCCAATGACGGATCTTCTCAAGTCACCGACTGCAATTGTGTCGTATTCTTTTCTAATTATGCCAGTTGATCCTCCATTATCGAGTGTGGAAATAATAGCTGATAATTGGACAGGATATGATTTAAGGGCTAATAATAAATTGTAAATTCCACTTCCGCCTCCAATAACGCATATTTTCTTATTTATGAAAGCCATAATTTTAGCTGCTGGCGAAGGCGTTAGAATGCGCCCTCTAACCACTGAATATCCTAAACCTTTATTAAAAATTGGCAAGTTGACTCTGCTGGATCATTTAGTTTCCAAACTTCCTAAAGAAATCAATGAGTTCATAATCGTAATCGGTTATTTGGGGAACAAAATTATGGATTACTGCGGGTCTAGATTTTATGGCAGGAAAGTTATCTATGTGCGCCAGCCCAATAATATTAAAGGAACCTATGCGGCATTAAAAACTTGTGAAAACTTATTAATTCCCGGAGAAAGGTTTTTTGTTTTTTACGCTGATGATTTAATAGACAGCAAGTGCGTCAAAGATTGTCTGCATTATAAAAACGCAATAGTTGTTTCTAAAGTTAAAGATGTCAGCAAGTTTGGCGCGGTCCAACTTCGTTCTGACGGCTCTTTATTGGCAATCGTAGAAAAGCCGGACAAGCCTGTGGTTAATAATTTGGCCCTTACCAACATTATGTTATTGGACACGGATATTTTTAAATATAATCCAGGCGCAGCCGAAAAAAATGGCGAGGAGTATTTGACCGTAGCTATTGATAAATTAGCTCAAGACGCTACTGTTAATATCGTTATTACTGATAAATGGATTCCCATTGGCTTTCCCGAAGATTTAAAAAAAGCGGAATCAATGATAAAATAACATCAAATTTATGGATGTTATTTTTCAACTTGTCGTTTTAATTTTTTCGGTAATGGTGCATGAAATATCTCACGGAGCAGTTGCTTTTTACCTCGGTGATGATACCGCAAAAAAAATGGGGCGTTTAACTCTGAATCCCTTAAAACATATAGATCCTATTGGCTCTATTGTTTTGCCATTAATGCTTTCCATACCATTATTATTCGGACTCAAGTCTTTTATTGTGGGTTGGGCCAAACCCGTGCCTTATAATCCATTTAATTTAAAAGATCCTAAGTTAGGCTCCGGCCTGATAGCCGTTGCCGGTCCATTGAGCAATCTTACTTTGGCAATTATTTTTACTGCGCTTTTAAGAATTGCCGTGGGATTCAGTTTGGGATTGGGGATTATCGTGGCTTTTAAGTTAATAATTTTTATTAATTTATTGCTGGCTATATTTAATCTGGTGCCAATACCACCCCTAGATGGCTCCAAGATTTTATTTTCCATTTTGCCGGCAAAATATTACAAAATAGAATCATTTCTGGAAAGAAATGGTTTAATTTTTATTTTATTGTTTATTTTTATCGGATTTTCTTACTTGGGATTTGTTGTTGAGGTTCTGTACAGTCTGCTTTTGACATTAGCAGGAATTTAGTGTTAAGATCACCCTCACATGTCTACCATTAGGCAATTATTAAGGAAAGGAAGAAGGAAATTAGTTCCCAAAGCCAAGACCCCGGCCTTATTGCGCTACTTCAATTATTTACGAAACAAACCAGTTCAGTCTCCGTCTCCATTTAAGAGAGGAGTATGCGTTAAAGTTTTTACGACTACTCCCAGAAAACCAAACTCCGCTTTGCGGAAAGTTGCCCGTGTAAGACTGACTAACGGACAAGAAGTTACCGCTTACATTCCCGGAGAAGGCCATGCGTTACAAGAACACTCTGTTGTTGTAATTCGCGGGGGCAAAGTTAAGGATTTGCCAGGGGTGCGTTATCACATTGTTCGTGGAGTTTTAGATACTACCGGCGTTCAACGAAATCAGCAAAGATCTAAATATGGAGCGAAGAGACAAAAGAAAAGTTAAAAATTTAAATTATGCGTAAAAAAAGAGTTTATAAAAAACATTATAAAGCGGACCTAAAGTACAACAGTATTGCTGTTGGTAGATTTATTAATTACTTAATGGAGGATGGAAAGAAATCTACTGCGGAGAAAATATTGTATGGCGCTTTTGATTTGATCAATCAGCAAACAAAGCAGGAGCCGCTTTCTGTTTTTGAAAAGGCGTTGGAAAATGTTTCGCCTCTAACTGAAGTTGCCAGCCGCCGTATCGGTGGCGCTAATTACCAAGTGCCGAGACCGGTAAGAACGGAACGCAAATTCATGCTCTCGGTTCGTTGGATTATCGAGGCGGCTCGGTCCAAGAAAGGAAAAGAAATGGCGATTAAATTGGCTGAAGAAATTTTATCAGCCTTCAAAAACGAAGGAGCGGCTATTAAGAAAAAACAGGATGTTCATCGTATGGCGGAAGCCAATAGAGCTTTCGCTCACTTGAGCTGGCAGTAGAACAAATTTAAAATGCAAAGGCCAAAATGTAAAAGTAGGGAATTGCTTCGCAATGTCTTTATAAAATCATCCGAAGGATACCAAAATTTTGATTTTTTATTTTTAAATTTTAATTTTATTTCATGAGGCAATATCCAATCGAGAAAGTTAGAGATATCGGCATTATTGCGCATATCGATGCCGGAAAAACCACCGTTTCAGAGAGGGTTCTTTTTTATACCGGAGTTTCTCATAAAATCGGCGAGGTGCATGAGGGTACGACCGTGATGGATTGGATGGAGCAGGAAAGAGAACGTGGTATTACTATCACTGCCGCCGCTATCACTTGTTTCTGGACGCCGTCCTATGCCAAGGGTAACAAGGCTTTTGAGCATCAGATTAATCTTATTGATACTCCCGGACACATTGACTTCACTATTGAGGTTAAGAGATCGATGCGCGTTTTGGATGGCGCGGTTGTTGTTTTTGATGGTGTTTCTGGCGTGGAGCCGCAATCAGAGACCAACTGGCATTATGCCGATGATTATGAAGTGCCTCGTTTGTGTTTTATTAATAAATTGGATCGTTTAGGAGCAAGTTTTGAAAATAGTTTGAAGTCAATCCAGGAAAGACTAAATCCTAATGCGATGGCAATTCAATTGCCCATTGGTTTGGAGTCTGCCTTTGAAGGAGTTGTAGATTTATTGAAAATGAAGGCCTATTACTTTGAGGGAGAAAAGGGAGAAAAAATAATTGAAAAAGATATTCCCGAAAATTTAAAAGCCGAGGCAGGAAAGCGCAGGGCGGAATTAGTGGAGAAAATTGTGGAGCAAGACGATTCGTTGATGAGCGCTTTTTTTGAAAAAAAAGAAATTAGTTTAGATGATTTAAAAAGGGTTTTAAGAAAAGCTACTCTTACGAGAGCTATTATTCCTGTCCTAACTGGCTCTGCTTTAAAAAATAAAGGAGTGCAGTTAGTGTTGGATGCGGTTATTGATTACTTGCCATCTCCAGTGGACTTGCCTCCGGTCAAAGGCATTAACCCAAATAATAACCAAGAAGAAGAGCGTCCCGCAAAAGATGATGCCCCGTTTGCTTCCTTGGCTTTTAAAATTGCCACCGACCCTTTTGTCGGCGCTTTAACTTTTTTCCGTGTTTATTCAGGAACCCTTAAAAAGGGCACTTATATTTTAAATTCATCTAATAATACTAAAGAAAGAGTGGGCCGTATCGTTCGTTTGCACGCCAATCATCGTGAAGAGGTTGATGAAATTTATTCCGGTGAAATTGGAGGACTTGTGGGCATGAAAGACACTTCTACCGGTGACACCATTTGTGACCCTGAAAAACCCATTATTTTGGAAAGGATTGTTTTTCCAGAGCCGGTTATTTCCATGCGCATTGAACCAAAAACTAAAGCTGACCAAGAAAAAATGGGTATTGCCAT
>CAYICO010000014.1:0-7760 GCA_964361935.1 uncultured Candidatus Saccharibacteria bacterium | reverse complement strand
ACGCTCGGGCTCAAGCTCAAGGACTGGAGCTTTGCCTGCCAGAAGACGGCCCAACATTGCGAGCCAACTATCTGAACCAGCCAAAAGGCGAGGCGATCTGGATGGCCATGAAGCAGATTACTGTTTCCGATGGCTATCCGAGCGTCTTCGAGCTCGACCGTGGCGATGATGGCTTGTGGCTCGATGACAGCATTGCCCTTCCGGGCCGTCGCTGGTTTCTCGACGATGGGTTCGTGTTTCGTCTTAGCAAGAAGTCCTCTTAGGATCCTTGGCTCCCAAATCAGAAATGGTTTGGGAGTCTTTTTGTTTTAAATAAACTTAGAGTTACAATGATATCGCATGTCTGACACAGCGCAACAAATAAAGGACAAATTAGATATAGTAGATTTTCTCAAAAACTATATCCAACTTTTGCCTGCTGGCAAGAATTTGAAAGCCTTATGTCCATTTCATAAAGAAAAAACCCCCTCTTTTGTCGTGTCTCCAGAGCGCGGGTCATGGCATTGCTTCGGCGGTTGTAACGAGGGTGGCGACATCTTTTCTTTTCTTATGAAGTTTGAGAATTTAGATTTTTATGAAGCTCTGCAAATTTTAGCGGAAAAGGCAGGTATCGACCTTAAAAAGACCGAGAGTCATGATGCTCTTTATGCCGCTAATTTAGCGGCAAAAGATTTTTTTAAAGAAAACATCGGTTCAGTTCTCAATTATTGTACGGAGAGAGGATTGAATAAAGAAACTATTAACGAGTTTGAATTGGGTTATGCTCCTAATGCATCTGATCAATTACTAAGATACTTACTTGCCAAGGGGTTTGCCGTAAGTGACATAGAAAAAGCTGGTTTAGTTTTTAGAACAGAGAGGGGAACCTATTGGGACCGCTTTCGCGGAAGACTAATGTTTCCGTTATACAACTCTTTCGGAAAGGCCATTGGATTTACGGGACGCGTCATGCCTGATGCGGCCCACCCTGAACTTGTTGAAGGGCTGGCTAAATATGTTAATTCTCCAGAAACGCCGATTTTCAATAAATCAAAAACTTTGTATGGCTTGCATAAATCTAAAGGCGTGATTCGTGATTTGCAATTTGCTCTTCTTGTGGAGGGTCAGATGGACTTTTTGATGACCTATCAAAGCGGCGTTAAAAACGTTGTAGCGACTTCGGGCACAGCTTTAACCAGCGAACACCTAAAAACAATTCGACGCTTAACTGATAAAGTTGTTTTAAGTTTTGATAATGATGAGGCAGGCCAGAATGCGATTGAGCGCACCATTGACTTAGCTCTTGCCTATGATTTTTCTGTTAAGATATTAAGTCTTCCGGAAAAAGATCCAGCGGAAATTATAAAAAATAATCCAGAATTATTTAAGAAACTTATTCTCTCGGCTAAATCTTCCAAGGATTTTTATTTTGGGCGTTATCTTCAAAATAGCGGCGATAGTTATCAAATTAAAAAGGGAATCAGGTATGTGCTATCAAAAATAAAACGCCTATCGAGTCAGCTTGACCAATCTGACTGGCTAAAAGATTTATCAGTGAGAACAAACATAAGCGAAAAAAACCTCATCTTAGAAATGGATCAGCTGCCCGTATCAGTTAATTTGGCCGTTAACAGACAAAAATTACCTCCTGAAAAAGAAGCAAGTAATGACGTTTGGTCTCGAAAGCAATTAATTGCCCAAAGAATTATAGATCTCGGTGGCGCGCCGGAGCTGTCTGTATTTGCCGAAGAATTTTTGCAAAAACCAAACTCGCCGCTTTTATCTTTGAAAGCTTCTCTAGAAAACAGCGCGTTGTCTGTTAAGGAGGTTGAAGAAGAAAAAAACAATTTAATAAAACAACTTAAGTTAGAATTCTACAAAGAAAAAATAGTTTCGTTAAAAAACATTATTGCGAAAACGGAAAAAGACGGGGATGCCGCTGCTTTAAATGTTGCCATGCGAGAATTTGACAATGTTAGTCGCGAGTTTCATAATACTATGAACAAACTTTAAGCCTGCGTTGTCTAACATGCCTAATAAAAAGAAAAATCAATCTAAAAAGAAGACCGTTAGTAAAAAAAAGGTAAAAAAACAGAAAGTTTTGGTAAAGAAAAAAAAGTTAAGTAAATCCTCTGGCAAATTAAAGAAAGAGGAGATTAACCTAAAACAATTAGAAGAACTGATAAATCGCGGTCAAAGCCGTGGTTTTGTTACTGATAATGAGGTT
The DNA here is from genome assembly GCA_964361935.1 of uncultured Candidatus Saccharibacteria bacterium. Lineage (GTDB taxonomy): Bacteria > Patescibacteriota > Minisyncoccia > UBA6257 > UBA11618 > CAZATK01. The sequence continues at coordinate 5,554 of CAYICO010000014.1, read as the reverse complement.
CTGTATTATTTCCCAAATATTGAAGACAAGGTGGAGTTTTTGGAGAAAATTTATGATGAGTTAGAGAAGGCTGGTATTAAAGTGGTGGAGACTAACCAGTTAATAGAAGTTCCAAAAGAGGACGAAGTGTCTTTGAAGGAATTAGAAGGCGCTACTAGTCTTGAGAGCGAGAATTTGCCGGATGCGGTTCAAGCCTATTTAAAGTCTATTGGCAAAACTGAATTGCTTACCACCGAGGAAGAAAAAGAACTGGCTAAAAAAATAGAAGGAGGCGATGAAGAGGCAAGGCGCCGTTTCATAAGAGCCAACTTGCGTTTAGTGGTTTCTATTGCCAAACGCTACGTCAATCGAAGCCCTAATTTAAATATTTTAGATCTTATTCAGGAGGGTAATATTGGATTATCAAGAGCGGTGGATAAATTTGATTACCGACGCGGTTTTAAGTTTTCTACTTATGCTCATTGGTGGATTCGTCAGGCAATAACTCGCGCATTAGCGGATCAGTCTAGAACTATTCGCATTCCCGTGCACATGGTTGAGACTATTTCTAAATACACTCAAGTAAAAAGAAGATTATTTCAAGAACTAGGCAGAGAGCCCCTTGCTGAAGAGATAGCAACAGAGATGAATATGCCGGTTGAAAAGATTTATCACATTCAAAAAATTTCTCAAGAAGTTATTTCTTTGGAATCTCCATTGGGAGATGAGGACGAAGATTCTGTTTTGTCAGAATTTATTCAGGATGAAAAATCTTTGACGCCACAGCAAAGCGCAGCGAGGGCGCTGTTGAGGGAGAAAATCAAGAGCATCTTAGTTGATTTAACGCCAAGAGAAAGAGAGATTTTGAACATGAGATTTGGTTTAGAAGATGGCATCATGCATACTCTGGAGGAAGTGGGCAAAAAGTTTGGAGTTACAAGGGAAAGAATTCGTCAGATTGAAGCGAAATCTTTGACCAAAATCAAACAGCATGAAAAGGCTCATACCCTAGAAGGTTACTAGACCGCACCCCACCTTTGTGCTACAATAAAAGTGTATGAAAAGGGCTATTAAATCGGCTTTTTTTATGGCTTTATTGCTTCCTTTACTAGCAATGGGGAAGGCTTCTTATCCTAGTTTACTGCCAAGCAATCCGTTCTATTTTGCCAAAGAAAGCGTTCGCAACCTGCGTCGCGCTCTTACTTTTAATTATGTCAGCAAGGTTGATTTGGAATTACGCATAACTGACGAAAGATTAAGGGAAATTCAGAAATTAAAAGATCTCAATATGGAAGATCAAAACTATTTGGCAAATGCCATCACTGCTTATCAGAACAGCTTGCCCGTTTTAGAGGATCATGTTTCCTCTATTAGAGAAATAAATCCGAATATAGTTGGTCCGCTTCTGGACAATCTTACAGATTGGTATATGAGGCACGCATTAGCTTTTACCGGTCTTTCGGGTGGAAATAATAATGAGATTGAGGATGGCATAGCTCGGGTTTTGGTTTCATCTTTTGGACAACTGCAAACTGTTGGCGACTTTCGTCAAAGAATTATTAATCTCTTAAAAGATAATACTGACCCCGCTAAAGAGCTGGAAGTGGCGGAAGTTTTATCTGATTTGGGGAAATATATGGTTTCTAAAAGATCTTGGACGGAGTGGTTCGGATTAAAGGAGGATTTATTGATAGTATTTACTTCTCGTGTTCGTGGGGGCGAAATTACATTTAGGATGCTTGATGGTCTGCCGGGTGATGGTTTAGTTCGATTAAAAACTCTTGATGAGGCAAGGGAGAAGGTTTCTGACCATGAACTGAAAAGCCAAATCAGTGTTTTACGCCAACAACTTTTGGACAAATATAATTCTTTGGGCTTAATGAGCGGTTCTGCCGTAGCTTTTGAGATTAGCAATGTTCAAAAATTAATTAGCAGCATTGACGCCAAAAAGGTTGATGGGTTGTTAACCCAAGTTAAGTACTCTCTAACGCAGGCTCAAAAATCCCTATCTGAAGGAAACTATAGCGTAGCTTTTGGCCATATAAGTTTGGCGAATGCTTTGGTCAATAATTTGATTTGGGACTTGCTTTTGGATGCCGACGGTAGGGTAGAGGAAGTAATGCTTTTGAAACAAAGTTATGATAAACTTTCAGAGCAATCTGCAAAATTGGTCATAGAGAAAAAAATTATTGCGCTTTCTGAGCTAGTAAAAAGCTCTCCTTATAATTCTCAAGTCATTAGCACTATCAGAGATATAAAGTTCATGTTAGCGCAGGCGCGTTAATAATGGTTTTAAGTTCTAAAGAAATAAGAGAAAAATTTTTAGATTTTTTCAAAAAAAGAGGGCATGTGACAGTGCCTTCTTCGTCTTTGATTGCAAGCGATCCTTCGGTTCTTTTAACCACCGCCGGAGTTCAACAATTTAAACCGTACTATACTGGACAGCTCGACTCGCAGAAAGATTTTGGCTCCAGTAGAGTGGTTTCAATTCAAAAATGTTTTCGCACTACTGACATTGATGAGGTGGGAGATGAAACGCATCTTACCTTTTTCGAAATGCTCGGTAATTTTTGCTTTAATGATTATTGGAAAAAAGAAGCAATAAAATGGGCTTTAGAGTTTTTGGAAGGCGAATTAAAAATTGACCATTCCAGAATTAGCGCAACTTATTTCAGTGGTGACAAAGATTTAGATGTTGGCTCTGATGGCGTTTCTTTATCTGAATTAAATATTTATTTTAAACAAGATAAAATTACTGCTCACGGTCGTGCTGATAATTTCTGGGGACCAACTGGCAATGAAGGACCTTGCGGGCCAACGGTTGAACTCTATATTGATGGCATAGAAGTCTGGAATTTAGTTTTTAATGAATATTATTGTCAACAAGATGGTAAATTAAGACCTTTAGAAAGAAGAGGCGTTGATACGGGTATGGGATTGGAAAGGCTGACAAGCGTAGTTCAAGGAGTGTCCAATATTTTTGAAACTGATTTGCTAAAACCATTAATGTTAAATGAAAACAGGGTTTTGGCCGATCACGCTCGTGGTGTTTCTTTCTTAATTGCTGATGGCGTGCGTCCTTCTAATAAGGATGCGGGATACATTGTGAGGCGTTTGATGAGGAGAATGATTGTTAAGAGTGAAGAGTTGGCAATAAAAGATTTATTTAAAAAAGTCTTTGATGCGTACGGAAGTTTTTATAAGGAACTGAATTTAGCAACAGTAATTTTTGTTTTTGAAGAAGAAAGCATTAGATTTGGCAAGACCATGAAAAATGGTTTAAGAGAGCTAAATAAACTTAGCATGGTGGATATTACATCTGCGTTTAAATTGTTTGAGAGCTATGGTTTGCCATACGAAATTATAAAAGATTTAGGTGGCGAAAAAGCTAAAAATTTAAAAAGAGAAGATTTTGACAGAGAATTTAAAAAACATCAAGAAATCTCTAAAGCTGGCGCCGAAAAAAAATTCGGTGGTCATGGTTTGATTTTAGATACCGGAGAATTAAAAGCCGGCAATGAAGAGGAGTTAAAAAAGGTAACTAGGTTGCATACTGCTACTCATCTGCTTCAACAGGCATTGCGCGATGTTTTGGGTCCAGAGGTCCAGCAAAGAGGGTCTGATATAACAGTGGAAAGAACTCGCTTTGATTTTTCTTTTCCGCGTAAATTGACAGCAGAAGAAATCAAAAAAGTGGAAGAGGTTGTGAATGGAAAAATAAAAGAAAATTTACCGGTGGGCTTTAAAGAAATGTCTAAAGAAGAAGCAATGAAGACGGGCGCGCTTTTCTTTTTTAAAGAAAAGTATCCGGAAAAAGTTAAAGTTTATTTCATAGGTAATCCTTCGACAGGCTCAGGACGCGCCTATAGCGCGGAGTTTTGCGGAGGACCGCATGTCACTCATACGGGTGAAATAGGAGAATTCAAGATTGTAAAAGAAGAGGCAGTCGGCGCTGGAGTGCGCAGAATTCGTGGTGTAGTAAATTAAAAAAAAGCTCCCCTTAATGGGGGAGCAAAAGCTTAATTAGTTTTCAAATCGAGGTCTTCCTCCAGGGCGAGTCCTGGCCAAGAAATAGAAACTTGCATTCGCAACCTTGTGTTATTCATATCTTCTTGATAGTTACTGAAGTATTTTGAGGTGCCATAGCCGTATGATTTTTCAGATATGCTCTTCGCAACCATTGGATAGGCGTAATGGTAAACGCAAAGCACCCCACCAACATATATGCCGGTTCCAAAAACTAGTAAGAAAGCTATTATTAACACAAGTCTTTTCACGAGCTTTTTCATCTCAACCTCACTATTTACATGAAAGAGTTCTACGGCGCAGTATATATAAGACTGGAGAAAAAATCAACTGTTAAATTTCTTAACTCTTCGGTTCTATAAAAATAGCCCCTGCGTTCCATGTGTAGCTTGCGTGAAAAATTAATTCTGTTGGATGTGTTCTTCTGCCGCCACAAAAACTGTTGGGATCGTTAATGGTTACTTCTTTACTATTTATATGGGTTGGAACAACATAGTAACCCGCTTCTTTTTGTCGCTGAAACTCATAAATTATTACTACATCAATATTGATAATTGGCGGACAACATTTTCAAATAGCTATTAAATTACAATATGACAGACTTATAGTAGTTTTTCAATAATTTTTGCACAAGTTCAGATACATATGAGACTTTTCGACAAACCGAAAAGTCATGAGAATACATAACAAAACAACGGGTACGAGGGGTCTGGTGAGCGGCTGGGAGGAAGCGGTACGCTTTCGGGATATGATTACCCCACAGGCCCAAGAACGGGTCCGCATCCTTGCGTTCTGGAAAGCGCATGGCGCTGCCGCAACAGAGGTGGCAGGAGAGGAGTGGATGTCTTATGTTATTATTTAAACATGTTTGATGTCATTACTGTTGGTACTGCCACTCAAGATGTTTTTTTGCGTTTTGCTCATGGGAAAGCTAATTGTTTTGTTGAAGGTTCCAAAAATGATATTGAAAAACCAATATTTGCGACTGGCGGTGGCGCCATAAATGCGGCCGTAACTTTTGCGCGTCAAGGTTTTAAAACTGCTGTTTTGTGCCGTGTTGGCGATGATGTTGGCGGAAAAAATTTATGGGAAGAACTTAAAAAAGAAAATATTCACTTTTGGAAAATAAAAGATGATAAATCAGGAACTGGCTATGCGACAATCTTATTATCTTCTTCTGGCGAAAGAACAATTCTCTCTTATCGCGGCGCTTCCGAGAATCTACAGAAAAAAGAAATTCCCTTCTCTGAACTAAAAGGTAAATGGCTGTATGTTGTACCAAGCCACATCGATACGTTTGTGATGGAAAAATTAGTTGAACATTGTCATTATCAAGGCGTGCAAATCGCTATGAATCCGTCCAAATTTTATTTGGAAAAAGGAGCAGCTAACTTAAAACCATTCTTAGATAAAATAAAAGTTTTAATTGTGAATAAAGAAGAGGCGGCTTACTTAGTAGGAGAAAAACCCTCCTTCGCTGAAGCTATGGAGGGCAAGAAAGATATTTTTAAAAAATTGGATGAGTTAGTAAAAGGAATTGCGGTTATGA
>CAYICO010000013.1:0-8267 GCA_964361935.1 uncultured Candidatus Saccharibacteria bacterium | reverse complement strand
GGTATTTTGCATGAAATAATCAGAATTCCTAAAGAGGTGCACGCGGCTGTAATAGCCAGAATAAAATTATTAGCGTCTTTAAAGCTCGATGAGCATTCCAAACCTCAAGACGGCAGGTTTCGTTACAAGATTGGTCAGGATGTCATGGATATAAGAGTCGCTATAATGCCTACTTTTTATGGAGAAAAAGTCGTGATGAGACTGCTAGCGTCCACCCAAAAACCACTTTCTTTAGAGGAGTTGGGAATGTTGGATGATCATTCAGCCGTTATTAAAGAAAATATTAGAAAAACCTATGGAATGATTTTGATTACTGGACCAACGGGATCGGGAAAAACCACCACTTTGTATTCTATTTTAAATATGTTGAATAAGCCGGAAGTAAATATTGTAACGATTGAAGATCCTATTGAGTATGACATGAAGTATATTAATCAGACGCAAATTAATCCGGCCACGGGCGTAACTTTTGCAAGCAGTTTACGAGAATTAGTGCGTCAGGACCCCAATATTATAATGGTTGGCGAAATTCGTGACGAAGAAACAGCTGAAATAGCGGTGCAATCAGCATTAACCGGACATTTAGTTTTGTCGAGCTTGCATACCAATGACGCTCCTACCACGATACCGAGACTTTTAGATATGAAAATCGTTCCCTTTTTGGCGGCAGCGGTTTTAAACATGGTTGAAGCCCAAAGATTAGTGAGAAGAATTTGTTTGAGTTGCATATCTTCTTATGAACCGGATGAGGGGATCATTGATAGTATAAAAAAAGAATTAGTCGAACTTAAAATAGAGTCAAGGGTTAAAATTCCCAACCGCATTTATAAAGGTTCCGGGTGTAATTCCTGTGGCGGTTCCGGATACAGGGGAAGAATAGGGCTTTATGAAATATTAGATATTAATGAAAATGTTCGTCAGTTGATAGCCAATCCAAAATTTACGCTAGATGATTTGAAGAAATTAGCCTATGAGCAGGGGATGATAACCATGTTTGAGGATGGCTTGAGAAAGGCAGAAAGAGGCATGACTACTATTGAAGAAGTATTTAGAGTTATAAGAGAATAATGAAATTCAATTACACTGCGTCCCAATCAGATGGGAAAATTATTAAGGGAATGGTGGAGGCCAATAATCAAAGCGAGGCTTTGGATTTTTTAAGGCAAAATGATCTTCAACCGATATCGGTGAAAAGAGCGCAGTGGAGTGGATTATTGAATTTAAATATTAACTTAGGCAGTTCTATTACTGCGACGGATAAAATTTTTTTGACGAAATATTTAGCTTTGATGCTTAAGGCGGGAACAAATTTATTTAGCGCCCTAGACATTTTAATATCAGACTTCAAAAAACCGGCAATTAGGTCGCTGTTAACAGAAATAAAAAGCAATTTAGAAAAGGGACGGCCTTTCTATATAACGTTTGCTAATTATCCAAAGCATTTTTCTTCTATTTTTATCAATTTAATAAAAGCTGGAGAAATTTCAGGAAATTTGGAGTTAACCTTTGAAAATTTAAGCGTAATGTTGGAGAAGGAAGAAGATTTGAAACGTCGTATCCGTTCGGCTCTTATATATCCCGTTCTCCTTTTTTTTGCCTCCATGGCTATTTTGGTTTTTTTAGTAACTTTTGCTTTACCGCGGATTGCCGAAATATTTCTTAGTGGCGGACTGGAGCCTCCAATATTTTCGCGCATTGTTTTCACTGTTGGGTTGTTTATCGCCGGCAATATATGGGTTGTTGGTCCTGTTGTTTTGTTTGGCGCCGTCATTGCCTTCTACTTTTTTTTCAAGACCAAATTTGGCAAAAAGATTTTATTTCGTTTTCTAGGTCGCGTCCCCGTTGTTAATAGGGTCATCGAAAGAATTTCTATTCAAAGATTCGCCTTAACTCTGGGTTATTTGATGAGGGCTGGTCTTCCTATTATTGATTCTTTAGAACTAACATCTACTGCCGTCGGCAATGAAAACATTGAGGCTAGTTTAAAGAGAATTGCTCATGAGGGAGTGGCTAGAGGATTAACTATTGGGGAGGCATTTAGAAGAGAATCTAATTTCCCGCTAGTCATCACTAATTTAATATCAGTTTCAGAAAAAGCTGGCCATTTAGACGAAGTTTTGTTTATTCTTTCCACTTTTTACGAGTCAGAGATTGATGCTTCCATAAAAACTTTGGTTTCTGTTATAGAACCGGCTCTACTGGTTATGATTGGCGGTGTAGTCGGCCTTATAGCGATGTCGGTGATTGTGCCGATTTATCAATTAGTCGGTCAGTTTTGAAATATGCAAAAAGGATTTTCATTATTAGAACTTATGGTGGTTTTAGGCATTATTATTCTAGCGTCTTCTTTCTCTTGGTTATATTTAGACAATTTTACCAAGGAACGACAACTAAAATTGGCCAATGAGTCTTCCGCCGTCGTTTTAAGAGATGCCCAACAACGCTCTTTAATTCAGGAGAATGGGAAGTATTGGGGAGTTAAGTTTGAAAACTTAACATCTCAAAATCGTTACTCATTATTCAGTGCTGATGACGCTTTTTTAAATGGTTTTGCTACCACAACGACAGTTTATTTAAGAAGCGCTCTACAGTTTTTACAGCCCCCGCCAGCCAATAACGCAATTATTCTTTTTGATAAAATAACAGGCAATTTGGCAAACAACCCAAATTGTTCCGTTGATTTTAACAACACCAGCAGCACTATCGTTATGAGTGTTAGAAATTATGCCAATTTGTCGAGCAATATTAAGGTTTACTGTAATGGCAAGATTGAATAACGGTCAATCATTAATGGAACTTATTATAGCAGTGGGACTTGGTGTTTCGATTATATTGGGTGGGATAGGGGCGGTGTCTCTTTATTTAAGAGTGTCGTCGCAGGATATTCCTTATCAGAAGGCTAATTTTTTGGTCAGAGAAATAATTGACGAAATTAGCGTTACTGCTGGTGGAAATTGGGAGAAAATAGCGAACGCCACTTCTAGCAGTTATTTATCGGCAAGCTCTAGCGGATTTATTGTCCAGACTGGACAGGAAAATAAGACCTTGGATAATACAAATTACTCCAGATATTTTTATGCCAGTTCAGTTTGCAGAGATGCCAGTGATAATATTGTTGATTGTTCTGCGCCGGGTTCAATTAATGATCCCTCAACTAAAAAAATTACAACTATTGTTGAATGGGTTTATAGAGGCTCCTCTACTAATGTCTCTTTAGAAAAATATATTACTAAGACAAGTAACGAAGTTTTATTCCAAAATAATTGGGTAGGCGGAAAAACTTGCGCCACCAGTTCTGATCCAATTGTAAGCGGCTACACCACTAGTTTTTGCAGTTCAACTCCCAGCTTAGATTTTGATTCTAATCCCGGAATAATAAAAATAGGGGGATATTAAAAATTAAAAATGAAAATATCAAAATTAAAAATTGCCGTTAAAAATTTAAATTTTTCACTACTAATTTGCATTTTGATATTTACGCTTTACATTTTACTGATTAAGAATGTTTTTGCTCATCAAGTTGGTCTGCAAAATATTGACGCTAAAGATGCCAATGAGCGATGGTCCTGGAATGATGTGATTGGTTGGACGGATTTTCACGACAGCTCCATACATAATATTGAGGTTGGTGTTGGTGAAATTAAAGGTTGGGCAAGTTCTGCGGTGGGTTATATAGTTTTTAACTGCTCTACTACTCCTAATGGCGATATTTGTGGAAGTAATAATTTTAAAGTTAATAATGATGGTAATGGATTATTATCTGGCTTTGCCTGGAATGAGAACATTGGTTGGATCAGTTTTTGCGGCAATAGCACAAGTGTTTCCTCTTGGGACGGCAGTAAATGGATTTGTCCATCATCACCATCTTATCGAGTTCGTGTTGATAAAGATGGCGCTGATGAAAGCCATTTTAAAAATTGGGCATGGAATGATGTGATAGGTTGGATTAGTTTTAATTGCGACAATAATGCTTTCTGCGCGACTTTAAATTATAAAATTCAAACGAACGCTGGAGCTGTCAGCGCATCTGCTGTTTTGGAATCAAATATTTTTGATACGGGCGCAGATAATGCTTATTTCAACACTGTGGCTTGGCATGGAGTTCAGCCTCCGGGGACTTCTGTTCAGATAGAATTAGCAACATCCAATAACGCCTCTGGTCCATGGAATTACAGTTCTCCTTTAAATGTGTTAGTTAATACGCCAGCTAAATTAATTGGTAATAATTACGTCAATCGCAGACATATTCGCTATCGCGTTACTTTATTAACTGATGTTTGGCAAACTAGTAGTCCGCAGATAGATGATATAATTATTAATTGGAGTCCATGACAAAAGGTTTGGTCCTATTACCGGCAATTTTAATGATGTCTTTTGTAGTTCTGGGCATTGGCTTAACGGGATTGTTGATTGTTTTTACTTTAAATCGCTCGAATTACGCAATTAAACTTTCTACAAACGCATTATCTGTTTCTCAAGCCGGTATTTATGACGCAAATATTAAAATTATTAGAAATCCCAATTGGTCTCCCGTTGGATGTAATTCGTCGTTGCCGTTAAATGATGGCAATAAAACTTACGTGCTTAGTGTTGGCTCTAATAATGCTTACGTTTGTGTAGAGAAAGCCGGTAATAAATATACAGTCAATTCTCTAGGAAGCGTTTTAACTCAAAAAAAACAGCTAAAGGCCAAATTTGACACTGATAATATTACTAACCAAATAAGATTAGAATCTATTAATGAAGTTCAATTTTAAAAATAGGAAAATTTTAGAATTTATTAGATTACTGAACCCTCCATTAAAAATAGGGGGCTTAGAAATAAGTGACAGCGCTGTTCGTTTGACCTTTATTGATAATGGTAAAATTCAAAATTTTAACCAGCCGTTATCACCGGGCGACGACCTTTTTACCGCTCTTAAAGATTTACATTCACAAGCCTCATCTATTCAAAAAACTATTCCAGTTGTTGTCTCATTTCCATCAGTTGGCGTTTACACTCAGATTTTTAATTTACCTTTGTTAAGAGATGAGCAATTAGAAGAGGCGGCTCATTTGAATTTGACTATGATATCGCCGATTGATAAAAAAACTGCTTATTTTGATTGGCAAGTTGTTGGACAAGCAAGCAGCGGCAGTCAAGAAGTTTTAGGGGCTTTTGTGGAGTCAAGGATAGTTGATGGATTTGTGGCTGCTCTGCAAAAATCTAATTTTGTAGTTGTGGCAGTAGAATTTTCAGCTCTCTCCATAGCGCGTTTGATTAAGGAGCGTTCTTCGCTTGATCTTGAAAAGCCTTATTTAGTTTTGAGTCTGAATAATGACGGAATAGAGTTTCTCTTAATAAGAAATGGCAATTTGTATTTTAGTTATTTTATATCCTGGAAAACTGTTCAGGAAAAAAGCGGAGGGGATCAAGTTCAATTTGATAATTTTAAAGAGGTAATTCTTATTGAATTAAGGAGAATTCTTAACTTTTATAATAGTCGTTGGGGAGGCAGTGTGACTGATTTGATTTTGTTTAGTACGGGCTCAACGAAGGAAATATCTGAATGGTTAAAAGATAATTTTAAATTCAATATTTTTTATGTTGATGTTGAGGTGAGTCAAATTGTTTCTTTGGGAGCGGCCATGCGCGGCTTGATTGCCAGAAGAGAGGATAACTTTATTAGTTTGGCAAAGGTTGGGACCGAAGAGAACTTTGTAAGAAACAGTATTTGGAAGTTTGCGATGATTTGGCGCAATGCGGTTTTATCAACCTTATCTCTGCTGCTTTTATTGTTTCTTATTACAGATTTATCGCTTATAAGGATGAATAAAAATTTAGATAGCAGCCTTCAAAATGATTCTATGTCTATTGATTTGCAGGAAGCGGCTTTTCTAGAAAACGAAGCTCGAACTTTTAATTCTTTATTAGACAAGGTTTTATTAGCTCAAAGAGAATCAACTAGTTTGTCTCTAATTTTTAAGAATATATATGGTTTGGCGAATGATATTGTCGTAACTCAACTTGGTTTTGATTCTAAATCATTGACGGTTTCTATGGCAGGTAGTGCCAACAATGAACAGTCTATTCTTAATTTTAAAAATATTCTTGCCAAAGATTCCCGTTTTGAGGACGTTTCTTTTCCGCTTTCAGCAATCTCCGCTTCTCCTGACGGCAAATCTAGTTTTAGCGCGACATTTAAGATTAAGAGATAAAAAACCCGACCTTATTAGTCGAGTAAATCAAGATAATGATTGATTATTTTTTCCGAAATGTTGTCGTATCTTTTGTGAATTAAATCAAGCGTTTGTTGTAAAGACTTTTTATTCTTTGCTAAGTATAGTTTCAACCTCTTATAAGTTTTAGGAGAAATATCAATAAATCCCATTTCATCGTTTTGCCGGAAAAACAGCTTGATCACCGTATTATTCTCCTTTATTGCTAGTACTGCAGTACAGTATATGGATTTTTTTATAAAAATCAATCGCGTACTTAAGAAACTATATTTTTTATTGCCTTAAATACCAATTCCAATTTTTTCTTACTAGCAGACGATATCTTTTTTAACACTAAATCTTCTGCTTTTGTTCTTGCTTTCTCCGTAGCAGGTCTAATGCCAATTCTTAATCTCCAAAACTTGTCGGTTCTCAACTGATCTATAATATTTTGCACGCCTCTGTGTCCAGCAGAACTTCGGCCAAAAGATAATTTATATTTTCCTAACTCTATATCGGAATCATCATGAATCACTAATAAGTTTTCTGGTTTTACTTTCGCCTTTTTAATTTCTTGTCTCACAAACTCTCCTGACTTATTCATGTAAACTTCAGACTTCATGCCTTTACCCATAAAATCCACCGCCATAAGCCCAATATTATGATTGGTATTTTGATAATCTTCTCCGGGATTTCCCAAACCAATTATTAATTTAAATTCTGGCATTTGATAGGATAATGTTATTTTAGTAGAATATCACTGGTGAAGCAATTTTTACTTTATATTTGGGAGATTTTGGAGCTTGTCGTTATTGCCGGATTAACGGTTTTTGTCATTAGGACTTTTTTTGCTCAGCCATTTTTGGTGAGCGGAGCCAGTATGAGCACTAATTTTAATGGCGGTGATTATTTAGTAGTTGATGAAATTACATATCAATTTCAACAGCCACAAAGAAGCGATGTTATTGTCTTTCGTTATCCAATAGAACCTAAAACTTTTTATATAAAAAGAATCATCGGTCTTCCAGGCGAGCATGTAGAAGTGAAAAATTCTGAAGTTTTTATAAATAGTTCTAAATTGGAAGAAAAATATCTGGATGAAGACGTAAGAACATCTGGAGATGTTGATGTTGTTCTGGAAAGTAACGAATATTTTGTAATAGGAGACAATCGTTACCATAGCTATGATTCTCGTAACTGGGGGCCTGTTCCCGGTAAAAATATTATTGGTTTGGCAAGGGTAAGACTTTTTCCTTTTAATAATATTGGCGTTTTAAGGAGACCGGCTTATGATTAAATTGCCAAATATTATTTGAGTGGTTATAATCAAAAAATTATTATGAAGAACAAGAAGCCGATATTTCAGAGCGTTAAAGGGATGCACGATATTTTGCCGCAAGATCAATTGGTGTGGGAGAAAATAAGACAGGCTTTTAAAAGCGTTGTGGAGCATTACAATTTTTCTAGGATAGATACCCCCCTTTTAGAGAAAGCGGAATTATTTACCAAAGGAGTTGGACAAGGGACAGATATTGTGGAGAAGCAAATGTTTATGTTTGAAACTCTTGGCAAGGAACTCTTGGCATTGCGTCCGGAAAACACTGCTTCTGTAGCTCGCGCATACATAGAACATGGATTAAGTCACTTGGGACAGCCTTTGAGGTTGTATTATATGGGGCCAATGTTTCGTTATGAACAGCCCCAAGAAGGAAGATTTCGTCAATTCAATCAAGCCGGTATTGAAACTTTAGGAGGGGACACGGATTCCATTTATGATGCGCAAAGCGTCTTGGTTCTTTATCGTGTTTTGGAAGAATTAAAACTCAATAAGTTAAATATTCAAATCAATACTATCGGCTGTCGTAATTGCCGTCCTCTTTATCGCAAAAAGTTGCAGGCATATTACAAGGACAAGACTGTTTGTAAAGACTGTAAGAGGAGACTTGTCTCTAATCCATTAAGATTATTGGATTGTAAGGAAAAAGAATGTCAGCAGTTTAAGAAAGAAGCGCCAACCGTTTTAGACAGAATTTGTAGTTATTGTATTAGTCATTTTCTTTTGGTTTTGG
>CAYICO010000012.1:0-8951 GCA_964361935.1 uncultured Candidatus Saccharibacteria bacterium | reverse complement strand
GGTTTTGACTTAAATTTTTCTAAAAATTTTATCACTGGCAGTAGAAAAGGAAAATAAGGAAGGCAAATGCTTGATGCCTCAAAATGAATAATTTTAAATCCGCCTTCTTTCAATTGTTTTCTCATAATCCAAGGATAACGCCAAACATGCGGTAAGTTCGAGTTACCGCCATAACCTTCATCTACTCCAATATCGCCAAAATTTAATATCACTCTTGCCAATCCAACAAACCAAGCAGTTAGAGACCATCTAGAGAGCCTCCAAAAGCTGTCACCGCCCAATATCACCCACGCGCAAGGATTAAAGCATGTTGGAAGCGCTATCACAGCGCTTTTTTTAGTAACTCTATAAACTTCTCTTAATCCCCTATAAAAATCAGGAAGGTGCTCTAAAACATGAGAACTAACAACGCATTCAAAAGAATTGTCGCTGAAAGGCAAATTTTCAGCGTCAGCCGTTAAAAACTTTATTTTCCCTTCAATCCCCTCACGGGACGCACGCTCTTTGGCATGCTCAATATTTGGCTCTGAAATATCGCAGGCAACAACATTAAATCCCCTTTTAGCCATTAAAATTGCTAAAGATCCATAGCCACAACCGTTATCTAGTATGAGGTTATTTTTATCTTTGATGTTTATTAATCTAATAATAGATTCATATTCTGTTAAATGGGCATAATGCCTTAACGCATGCTCTTCAGATATTCTCTGATGCTGAATATTTTCTTTTTTATTCTTATACACCAACTTAATTTCCTCGGAGCTTAATGGCTTAACTTCTTTATATTGTACGTCTCTATTATTTATAGAGATGGATACGAGAATAAAAAAGAACAATGAAAACATTAATAAAATAATTCCTAAGTTTGAAAATCCACCATCAACCAAGTAACTACGCAACGACAATGCATCACCGTTTCTAAAAATAATCCAAAAGATGACGAGCAAGCTACCTAAATATACAAAGATTTGCTTAAAGTGATTTAACGCGATTGGGGTTATCAATTTTACAGAGCGTCTTAAATTACTTTCTCTATAATATATTTTTAGTGCCGAGCTTATAGTTAGAATGTAAATTAATAATTTAAAAGAGATACCAATACTGTTTAACGTATTTGGGACAAGAAAATTTACCAAAATTAACGACATTACAATAGAAAAGTACCATTTGTAAATGGTATTATTTACTTCTAAAATATATTTTGATATATTCATTGTAATAAAATATAATCGCCAATCTCATCATAATGTTTAAATTTTCTTCTTATAGCATCTAAATCAATACTTTTGTTGGGTCCTTTCTTATTATATAAAGTTAAAATATTTTCCATTTCAAAAAGATTGAGATTATTATTTAATTCGCAAGATATTTCATTGCATACGTCTTCTGTTAATAATAGTATTTTGCGCGGCGCAAAAGCAAAAAGAGCAAAATTATGTGTAAATATTGGAGGAGTAGACAATAAAACTAATGGATAAGAAGCGTCTTTATTAATTAATTTCTTAACATTAAAAAGATCTATAAATGCGTTTTTGTAATTTGCGTAATAAACACCGCCATCACGCCCAATAATCATATCTAAAAAAACATAACTTTGCTGTCTCCAAACACGATTGCTCATAAATGGTACTAAAAAAATAATAATTAGAACAACAAAGATTTTTCCTGAGTTATATGAAAACAATCTTCCTATTATTCTATAAACGACGGATAATGGATATATAGCTAATATCGACAAACTTGGATATAAAATTAAATAATAACGAAATGCCTGCCAACTCGCGTAAAAAGCGTGAGAAGCTACTAACGGAGTTTTTAGAAAAGCCCATGGTAACAATAATCCAAAAACCATTAAAATATTACCACTAAAATTCATTACTAATATTACAATTACCCCTAATAAGGCTAACCATATTACATTGTCTTGATAATTTTCTGTATATGGCTGTGTCCATAAACCATAATTTTTTCCATAATCTTCATAATAGCCAGAATTTTGAGGATCGTAATAAGAAATTAATCCAAATAAATAAGATAAATAGATGAGGATTACTATTAATGTGGGGATAAAAAATAATTTATCAAATATGTGCCAATTCTCATGTTTAAATTTTCCTCTGATAAAAAATTTATTAAAGAAAAACTTATAACCCTCTTCTATGATCTTGCTGCATCCCACTATGGGTATAAACATTGCAAATGTTGGGAGATGGATAATATAAAACAAAAATAAAAACATCCAAACTAACCACCCTTTTATTTTTTCTTTTCTGATTAAAAAACCAATTATTAACAGCAACAGGGCAGTGTTTTGCGGAACCACTCCCGTAGATATTAAATAATAGTTAAACCAGTGCATGGAAAATAAGATCAGTGGAGCAAGAATGCCTAAAATGGATGGCGTTAAATAACTTAATGCCAATCGGCTAATAGCAATAGAAATAAAAATATAATGAAGAATAATCCATATTTTTATAAAATTTTGATAATCTGCTAAATTGTGATTAATAAAATTTTGATAAGGTGACAGTAGAATGAAAAAAAATGGATGATAAAATGAACTAGTCCAAAATACTTTATAAAATGGGTAGGTATCGTGTAAAAATGTTTCTCCTTGGCTAAGCCACGCATATTGATCAGTTGCCGGATTAAAATATGAATTATTTAAACCGTTAAAATGACTAAGCAATGACAAAACAATGATTACAGTAACTAATATAGCAGCTATTGCATACGAATCTATCTTGACTGTCGGTAGTTTAACTGCCTTTCTATAAACATATAAATAGAAAAGCAGTGAAACGGATAGTAATATGGAAATTAATAAAAAACGGTCAAGCGAAAAAGTATATAGCCATCTTGTTAAATGGAAAATAATCGCTATAACAATTTGGGATAAAAAACCAAATATAATTACATAAATAAAAAACAGCAGTAAATCTACTGTTTTATTTTTAAGCGCCAATAAAGAAAAAAGTGTCCCCGGAACAAAAAAGGTTAAAAGAAACGCCGGCATTGTTACCTACTGAGAGCGTCCAATAATATCTAATTCTTGAACACCTATCCAATCATTTTCGGCTTCCGCTTTCAAGCGTAATGCTGTAGAGGAAAACTTTTTGTTAATAACAGTTCTATTACTGTGCGGCGAATCCCCGCTTTCTATTAATGACCAGTTAATACCGTCTTCTGACGATTCAAGAGACCATTTATTAATGTAATTTGCATTAACACCATAATCTCCCCAATGTATGACAACTTGCTTAATCTTATAACCACCAACTAGGTTAACTTGATAACCTATTTTATTAGAAGCCGGCGCGGCAAACGTTAACAAAGATCCGTCTGTAAGACTTGAGACGCCATACCCCCTGTCAATGCTAAATTCTTTTGATTCGTTCACCAAGCTCTCAATAGAAGAAAAATCGGGAATTGTTAATTTTTTAAAAGATGCCAACGTCCTAGAAGAACTTCCGCATACAAAATAAGATAGAGACGCAAAATTAGAATCAGAAAAAGAGGCGCATATTCTTAAAATAGATACGGTCAAGATAATAGACAGAAAAACTGATACTGCTGAAAATATAACAAACAATCTATATTCTTTAGAATATTTCTTTACAAAACCAATAAAAAAATCATTTAACATAATGTTTTATACTATTTCTATCCCCATATTGCGAGCGGTGCCAGCAATAATTTTTTCAGCCGCATTCAAATCATAGGCATTCAAATCAACCATTTTTTTTTCGGCAATTTCTCTAACCTTCGCTTTGGTAACTTTACCAACCTTCTTTTTAAATCCCTCTGCCGACCCCTTTTCTATGCCGGCAGCTTTTTTTAACAGAGCCGATGCTGGAGGAGTTCTTAACTTGAAATCAAAACTTCTGTCCTCATAAATAGTAATATCGGCAGGCACAACATCACCCATCATCTCTTTTGTGGCATCATTAAACTTTTTACAAAAATCCTGAATATTTATGCCGTGTTGGCCCAAGGCTGGTCCAACAGGAGGAGCCGGATTTGCCTGACCCGCGGCTATTTGCAACTTAAGTTTTGCTTTTATAATTTTTGCCATATACAATTTGACTACATTGTATAACAAGTGAAATATATAATCAACAAGGACGATTTTATTCTAAACCATTGCAGAAACAAGCGGGTGCTTGATGTGGGCTGTATAAATCACAAGAAATAATAGTCATTGCTAAGCCACGAAATTTATAATAAAGGAATTACCGTGCCAATCAAATTTATAGTATTCAGTAGCAATTATATTAGGATTTCTTTCTGACCACTCCCTAAACGCTCTAATTTGTCCCTTATTTGGATTTGCTCTAAAACAATACCAATCATCAAAGGCAACAATCGTTCCATCTTGTAAGTAGTCGGTAATAAAATTAAGAACTGGGACTGTAGATTCGTACAAATCACAATCAATAAAAATCAATGACGCTTTTTTTATAGGTAATTTCTTTTTAGTTTCATTATTTAAAGTATCTTTGTACCAACCTGGCGTTATTATAATTTTTTCTAAATCAATCTTTCTTTTTTTTAGATTTTTTAAAAAAGATTCTAAGTCAAGTGAGTATTGGCCCTTATAAAATTTATTATATGGAACTAAATCAACGCCTTTTATTTCTGGTAATCCTTGAAACGAGTCAAAAACATAAAACCTCATACTATTAAAAACTTCTTGAGAAGCATTTCTCATAAAATGGTAGGTTCTTATTAAACTATGC
Source organism: uncultured Candidatus Saccharibacteria bacterium (assembly GCA_964361935.1). Lineage (GTDB taxonomy): Bacteria > Patescibacteriota > Minisyncoccia > UBA6257 > UBA11618 > CAZATK01. The sequence continues at coordinate 4,212 of CAYICO010000012.1, read as the reverse complement.
CCTTGAAAAGAGCCGAATTCCAGATAATCTCCGTTTATTCCAGAAGCCAAGCTAAAAGTAATCGCGGTTCTCAAAAACTTTTCTCGAGGACCATGTTGAAACAAGAATTGAAAATTATAAAATAATCTGTTGAATCTCCATCCTAAAAACAGAAAAAAACCTGCTGTAAAAAGAAACATTTTCTCTTTCAACGCCTTAAACATGAAACTTATATCTTCTGCACCTGCAACGAATCCAACTCTACAACCGTGTCTCTGCCAAATATCGGCACCAAAACTTTAACCTTACCCCTACTTTCGTCAACTTCAGAAACTTTAGCATCGTAGTCTTTAAAAGGACCATCAGTAATTTTTACTGCCTCGCCAATTTTCAAGTCAATTTTAAAACTTATTTCTTTTGTTCCCATTCTGGCAATTAAAGTATCAATCTCTTCTTTAGATAAAGGCGTGGGATTGGTTGGATCAGCTCCCACAAACCCAGTAACCCTTGGCGTGTTACGAACCACATACCAAGAATCATCAGTTAAAACCATGTCAACTAACACATAACCGGGATAAATCTTTTCTTCAACATTTTGCCTTTTGCCGTTTTTAATCTTAATCTTCTTTTCTTTGGGAACAATAATATTAAAAATCTTATCCTCCATATTTAAGGACTCCACTCTCTGCTTTAAATACTTCGCCACCGCATCTTCATAACCAGAATAGGTATGAATGCCATACCAGTGCCTTTCCTGTGATTGCTGTTTTGTCATATTAAATATTTAATAAAAAGTTATTTATTACGTATATAAGAGCAAAATCTATAGCCCCTAAAAAGCCGGCCATAATCAATGACATAAAAACGACTATTACCGTTAAACGAGTGGTCTTTTCTGGAGTTGGCCAATTTACCCGCTTAATTTCCTGTCTAGATTCTTGTAAAAATAGTTTTAGTCTTTCCATGAATGTGTAATAATCTATCAGTTTTTTGATTATACGTCAAGGTTTCTCACTGATAATGCGTGAGACTGAATGAAGTGCTTTCTGGGCTCAACTTCCGATCCCATCAAGACATCAAACAACTTATCAGCTTCTTGCGCGTCAGCAATAGTAACTTGTTTCAAGACTCTGTTTTCTGGATTCATTGTGGTTTCCCATAATTGCTCCGGATTCATTTCTCCCAAACCCTTGTATCTCTGTACGCTAGCCTCACCCATTTTTTTAATAATTTCTTCCTTTGCCGCCTCATTATACGCATAACGAATATCCTTCCCTCTCTGGACTCTAAACAAAGGAGGTTGAGCGATAAATAAATGGTTGTTCTCTATAATGGGTAAAAAGTGTCGGAAAAATAAAGTGAGCAATAAAGTACGAATGTGAGCGCCGTCAACGTCAGCATCGGTCATTATAACTATTTTGTGATAACGCAAATTAGTTAAATCAAACGATTCAGCTATAGCCGTTCCTAATGCGACTACTAGATTTTTTATTTCTTGAAATAAAAATATTTTATCCATTCTCGCCTTCTCTACATTAAGAATCTTTCCACGTAAAGGCAGAATGGCTTGAAAACGACGATCTCTGCCCTGTTTAGCAGAACCACCGGCGCTGTCTCCCTCAACTATAAACATTTCTGAATCTGCAGGATTACGACTGGAGCAATCCGCTAATTTTCCTGGCAAGGCCAAGCCCGTTAAAACGCCCTTGCGTAGAATAGTATCCTTAGCCGCCTTAGCCGCTTTGCGCGCCTTTGAAGCCAATAAGCATCGTTCTACAATGCGCCTAGCATCAGCAGAGTTTCTTTCTAAAAATTCTTTTAACGACTCCCCAACAGCATTTTCTACTGAAGTCCTTGCTTCCGGATTACCAAGCCTTGCCTTGGTTTGGCCCTCAAATTGAGGCTCTCTTAATTTCACTGAAACAATATCAATCAATCCTTCTCGAACATCCTCTCCGGTTAAATTATCATCTGCGGCCTTAAAATAACCGTTATTTCTCCCATAGTCATTAATAACCCTTGTTAACGCTGATCTAAAACCAGTTAAATGCATTCCTCCATCTGGAGTATAAATATTATTGGCAAAACTTAATTCCTTCGCATCTAGCTCGTTACTGTAAACAAAAGCTACTTCTACCTGGATGCCTTCAGAATTTTTATCAATATAAAACGGTTCTTCTTGCAACGGCTCTTCCTCAACGCTTAAATGTTTAATAAAAGATTTTAATCCACCATCAAAATAAAAGGCGTAATATTCTTCAGCGGACCCAGCGTTACGCTTGTCAATTATTTCTATCTTAACACCCTTAGTAAGATATGCCTGTTGACGCAAGTGATCAATTATTTTTTTAGAATCGTATTCAACTGTCTGAAAGATGGTTGAGTCGGCCTGAAAAGTTACTTTAGTCCCAGTTCTTCCAAAGAATGGCTCTTTACTGGAGCTGCCTACCTTTTTAACTTTTGATTTAGGAATTCCTCTGGAATATTCCTGCATATAAAGATTCCCTTCTCTGGAAACCTCAACAAGCAGATAAGTAGAAAGAGCGTTCACTACAGAAACACCAACGCCGTGCAATCCCCCAGATACTTTGTAAGACTCTCCTCCAAATTTACCTCCAGCATGAAGTTTGGTCATAACCGTTTCCAATGCCGAAGTTTTTGTTTGAGCGTGAGTTTCCACAGGAATACCACGACCGTCATCTATCACAGAAACCTTATTATCTGGCAAAAGCTCTATCTTAATATTCTTGGCATGACCAGCCATCGCCTCGTCAATAGAGTTATCTACAACTTCCCAAACCAAATGATGAAGGCCATCAACGCCCGTTGAACCGATATACATGCCCGGTCTTTTTCTAACAGGCTCAAGACCCTCTAAAACATATATGTCTTTAGCTGTATAAGACCCTTGCTTTTCCTTAGCCATCCACTAAATTATACCTGAAAAACTATCTTATTTCAACACCAAGATTACTGACTAAAGTACTCGTAATTTTCTTGAATTCTTCGTCAACTTCCTTATCTGTCAAAGTTTTTTCTTCTGATAAAAACACTAAACGAAATGTTAGGCCCTGCCTCCCCTCACCCACCTCGCTCCCCTCATATAAATCAATAAAATCTGCATCGTCTAAATATTTTGGGGCTGCCGCTTCAATAATTTCCATAATTTTATTGATTCTAACATCAAGCGCCGCGGAAATTGACAAATCTCTTGTTATAGAAGGGTATTTAGGAATAGGCTCATATTCTTTTTCTTCCTGAACCTGTTTCAGTAATATTTCAAGATTGATTTCTACTAAAGAAGTTTTTCCCCCAGATTCCCTTAAATATTTCACATGACCTACCACGATATTGTTGGACTTAATACGCAACCTTTCCGTATTTTCTTCCTCCATACGAAAATCCGTTAATCCTAAACCGCTCATTAACTTACCAACAATGCCTTTCAATTTGAAAAAGGTCTTCTCTTTCTTATCGGCCATTGCAATACCAAGCATCAGCGATTCTTTGCCGGGATAAGAAAATACCTTGCCTATCTCAAACAAACCGACGTTTTTAAAAAATCTAAAATTACTTTCGATGCTTTTTATCAGTCCGCCATCTAAAGAGTGACGGAGAAAAGCAAGGTCATTGCTAACTGGATTTTCTAATTTCATATCACCCCTATCAGAAAAGGAATGGCTATATATTTCGTCCAGGCCTACACCAATCAATATCCTTCTTATTCTATCTTTAAGATTAATTTGATCTTCATACCCAGAAGGCTTCAATGTTACAAAAGGCGGTTGAGGTTTTAGCTGTTCATAACCGTACATTCTTATGATTTCTTCCACTAAATCTTCAAATATTTCTATATCAGTTCTGATTATTGGCGCGGCGACAAACAAACCTTTTGCAGAAAATCCTAATTTTCTTAAATAATCCAAAGCCTGTTTTTCTTTTAAGTTTAGCCCGGTGATTTTATTGAATTTTACTATATCAAATTTAATAACAACTTTCTTCTGTTTTTTTGAATAGTTGTCCGCTAATCTCCCCATTTCTCCGCCGCATAATTTCAGAATTAGTTCAGTTGCTCTGTTTATCCCCAGTTCAACCAGTTCTGGACTGATGCCGTGAGAGAATCTCGAAGAAGCGTCAGTGATAAGATTAATCTTACGAGAAGTTTTATAAATACTTACTCTATCGAAATTGCCTGCAGTCAAAGATCGGAAGAGCGTCGTGTAGGGAAAGAGT
>CAYICO010000011.1:0-9341 GCA_964361935.1 uncultured Candidatus Saccharibacteria bacterium | reverse complement strand
TCTAGAAAAAATATTTTTTAGTAAAGTTTATAAGGGGAAGTCCCGGTATCCATTTTATCGTTCAATTTTTTATTGGCTTTTAGATGCAGTTAAATTGATTGGCCAGAATAACAATTTTAAAATACTAAATATTTATTCAGCGCATGACAAGTCCAGCGAAAGGGAAGATGTTTATAAAAATCACTTTTTTAACAACGCCAACTATCAAGAATTAGATTTTTTTAAAGATAACATCGCTCTCATTCCTTTTGCCGATAATAGTTTTGATTTAGTTATAACAACTAAAGTTATATTAGAACATGTTTCCAATCCACAAAAGTTTCTGGACGAATCATTTCGTGTTTTAAAAAAAGGAGGCCATGGTTTTTTTATCGCGCCATTAATTAGAAGGCAGCATCAAGTTCCTTATGATTTTTTTCGTTTTACCCAATTCGGTCTAGAGAATTTACTTAAAAAATCTGGCTTTAAAATTGATTATATTAAACCCACAAATGGCGCGGTTACCACTGCGGCTTTTATGTCCACTTTTTTTGTTTCTGGCCAGCCGTGGCCTTGGTTTTGCAAAAAGTTATTTTTCTCCTTTCTAAAATTTATCGTGGATCCTGTGGCAAATTTTCTAGATTATTATGATGAGGATAGAAACATACCGCTTTATTTTTTAGTTAAGACAGAGAAAGAATCATGAAAACTATTTTTTTAGTAATTCCCCGCCGCATTTCTGTTCGCTATGTTTTATCATCTGATGTTTTGGATTATTTTAAAAAAGACCCTAATATTTTTTTAGTTATTTTGACTTCTATTAATGATCCGTCTTTTGTTAAAGAGTTTTCTAATCAGAATGTTGTTGTGGAAACTATTCCCATGAGAGACGGAAAAGAATTTTTTCTGGAAAGATGGTGTAGAAATCTTCGTAATTATCTCGGCAGTATTTGTTATGATTTAGCAACTTTAAACGCTAAAGCCAAAATGAATGGAAAATTGGTTTGGCTGGCCTACCGTTTTCTGGTGGCAGTTATCCGCCCATTTTTATTTTTAAGAAGCTGGTTGAAATGGGTGGATATAAAAATCTTTTCACCTCTTCTTGATAAAAATTATGAGACGTTGTTTGGTCGCTATAAGCCAGATTTAATCTGTATACATTCAGTTCAGGAATTAACAGCTGTGCCAGTAGCCAGAGTAGCGCGAAGAAGAAAGGTTCCTTCGCTAGGTATAGTGTTGAGTTGGGACAATCTTGCTAATAAGGGGGATATATATTCTTACTCTGATAAACTAGTTGTTTGGAATGAAATAATGAAGAACCATGCTGTATGGTATCACGGTTATAAAAAGGAGGATGTTTTTGTAACGGGGACTCCTCAATTCGATTTTTATTTTAGAGACAAAGAGGAAGTTCCTGCTCGTGACGATTTTTTTAGAGATTTGAGCTTAGATAAAAATAAGGAGTTAATTGTTTATGCTACCGTTCCTGAAAGGATTGGCGGTCAAACGGAAATAAATTCAATAGAGGCAATTTATCGAGCCATGAAAGAAGGGCGATTAGAAAAACCGGCGCAATTATTGGTAAGAATTTATACCAAAGATGATCCTTTGCGCTATGAAAGATTCAAAAATCTTCCCGATTTAGTTCTTTACGATCCGGGCAAAGTTGGTCAAAATTTGGGTTATCGCGGAGCGGATAAATTTTTCTTTTTACAACTAGCCGCTATGATTAAATACGCGAGTATAGTTGTTAATATCGCTTCTACTACAAGTATCGACGCGGCTATTTTGGACACGCCTATTATTAATATAGCCATAGGCAAACAACGCTATTGGTATGAGACTAGCCACTATCGAGATTTGATAGCAACTGATGGAGTTTTATTAGCGCGATCTTTTGAAGAATTAATCTCTTCAATCAATCACTATTTCAAAAATCCTGCTAGTCACAAAGAGGGAAGAGCAAAGATTGTTGAATTGCTTTGCGGCGGTTTAGGAAGGGCAAGTCAAAAATTAGCGCAATGCATAATATCTTAGTTCCCATAACTTCGGGTAGAGGAGTGCGTAATTTTTTGCGTTCTGACATCTTTTCTTTATTGAAGGAGGCTGGTTACCAGACAGTTATTTTGGTAGAACCCGCACTTAAAGAAACGCTCAAAAAAGATTTTGGACTAGAGGGTTTTTTAGTTGATATTTACAAAAGGCCACAAGGTTTAGAAAAGAAGTTGCTAATATCTCGTTACTTAGACACTTACAGCGCGGCTACTAATTTTTCTGTCAAAAGCGAAACAATTGCCGTGAAGAAAAGAAGAATGCGGGAGAAGAAACCAATGCGTTATTTTTTTATGCGTGCTTGTAATTTTTTAATATATCGATATTCTTTTTTCAGAAAAGTTTTAAAGTTTTTGGATTGGTCTTTATTTCCTAAGAAGTGGTGTAAGGAATTATTTATTAAATACAAACCAGTCCTTGTGCTTTCTACTGATATGATTACTAATTTTGATGAAGCGCATATTTTAGAATACGCGCAAAAAACAGGATTGCCTGTTATTGCTTCTATTCTTAGTTGGGACAATCTTAGCGGTTATGGAAAATTACCGATTTCTGCTGATAGGGTTATTGTTTGGAACAATATAATGAAGAAACAATTGCTCCAATGGCATGGTATTTTTGAGAGTCAAGTTTATGTGGCTGGATCGCCACAGTACGATATTTATAAGAATTGTCAGAATTTGCCTAGTTTGGAACAATTTTTAGAAACTAAGAAACTTGATTGCAACAAAAAGCTGGTTACATATACTACCGCTCCTCCAACTATTTGCGATACTGAAGACCAAATATTAGAAATCATTGTCACGGCTTTACGTCAAAATAAATTTAAAGAACCGTTTCAATTATTAGTTCGACTTCATCCTAAGGACAATATTGTTCGTTATAAAAATTTGAAAGACGCCAAGGAGTTGGTTTTTGACCAACCGGGCGATTTTAACAAAAACTTTTCCGATAATTGGAATCCTTCATTGGATAACGTGAACAATCTTTTAGCTACGCTTAAATATAGCGATATTTTTATTAATGTGGCCTCCACTATAACTATAGAAGCCATTCTATTTGACAAGCCAGTGATAAATGTGGCTTTTGATGGTTATGAGCATAAGCCTGCGTGGGAGAGTGTTGCACGTTATTACAAGGAATATACTCATTATTTAGATATTGTGCGGACAGGCGGCGTAATGGTGGCGGGGTCAGCAGGGGAGTTAATTGAGGCTATAAACAAATACTTAATTAATCCCAGAGCCGACGAAGAAGGAAGACGGAAAATAGTTCAAGAACAAGTATCTCAATTTGACGGCCATGCCAGTCAGCGGGTGGCAAATTTTATAATTAATTATGTTAAAAGTTTTAATTACAGAGCCTAAAAATTATTCAAAAGAAGCTATTGAAATACTAAAAAGTTTTAGTCAGGTTTTGTTGCTCAACGACGAAAAGAATTTAGAAAAACATCTCCCTACTATTGATATTTTGGTTTTGAAACTTAATTTTCATATTAGCGCGGCGCTTATTGATAAAGCTCCGCATCTTAAACTTATAGCCACTTCTACTACCGGTTTAAATCACATTGATGTTGATTACGCTCACAAAAAAGGGATTAAAATTTTAAGTCTTCGCGGTCATGCCGATTTTTTGCAAAATGTTTATTCAACGGCAGAACATACTTTAGCTTTAATTTTGTCTCTAATTAGACAAGTGCCTTGGAGCTTTCAATCTATTAAAGATAATAAGTGGCAAAGAGAGCTTTATTATGGCCACGAAATTCATGGTCTTACATTAGGTATTTTGGGATATGGAAGATTGGGTAAGATAGTTGCCGCTTATGGTCAGTGTTTGGGGTTGGAGGTGATTGCTTATGACCCTTATGTGCCAAAAAATAATTTTATTAAAAATAAAATTAGATTAGTAAAATTTGAAGATTTATTTAGACAATCCGATATTTTATCTGTGCATGTTTTGTTAACTCCGGAAACGGAAAAACTAGTTAAGGAAAAACATTTTAAATTAATGAAACCGACTAGTTTTTTTATTAATACGGCTCGCGGAGAAATTATTGAAGAATCGGCTTTGTTAAAAGCTTTAAAAAAGAAGTGGATTGCTGGTGCCGCTATTGATGTGATGGCTAACGAAAAGCCTGATGGCAGTCATTTGAAAAAGAATGCTTTGGTGGAATATGCTAAAAAAAATAGTAATCTTCTTATTACTCCGCATCTGGGTGGCGCCACTAAAGAAGCGATGGTTGCTACTGAAAATTTTATCGCGCAAAAAATAAAAGAATATGTTAAAAAAATATAGCAAACAAAAAACCATAGCTATTATCACTGCTCGCGGAGGTTCAAAAAGACTGCCTAAAAAAAATTTGCAGCCGCTTTTAGGCAAGCCATTAATTTGGTATGCAATTCATGATGCTAAAAAAAGCCGGCATATTAAAGAAGTTTACGTTTCTACCGAGGATACAGATATAGCCAAAACTAGCCGTCGCTATAAGGCCAAGGTCGTCGATCGTCCAATGGAATTAGCGACTGACACCGCTACTAGCGATTCCGTTTTAGAGCATGCTATTAAGACATTGAATTTCTCTGGAAATATTGTTTTGCTTCAACCCGACACCCCAATTCGTGATAAAGACATTGACTTGGCTATAAAAGCTTATTATAAATTTGAACCGTCGGTTTTAGTAACGCTTGGTCCTGACGGCCGTTATGATGGAGCTATTTGGATTTTTAATACAGAGGATTATAAAAAGGCCAATTACCAGTGGCGTAATCTCACTCACGTTAATCCCTATGTTTATGCAATGAGTTTTCGTAAATCAAAAATTCATATTCATTATGAAAAGGATTTAAAGGAAGCTGAACGTTTAACTAAAATAAGCGATGAGGAATATCAAAAGTTTTCTTTTGAAGTTCATTTAGCAAAGGAAACGGAATTTGCCGATAAGATTGGCAGTCTTAGTCCTTATATTAACGGGAGTAAGGATTTAGAGTTGTTAAAAAAAGAAAATTTAGATTTATACAAAAAATTAAGGGATAATCCGGAAAGAACTCATGTTTTATCTCGTTTGCATTATGGTAAAAGTTGCATTGACGTGGGTTGCAGTGAAGGTTTAATTACTTTAGAAATTGCAAAAAATAATAAAAACTGTTCGGTTTTAGGCATCGACATTCGCCGGTTAGCCATTGATCAATCTAATGCTTTGCTTTTGGGTACGAGCGCGGATGTTCAAAAAAGAACTAAATTTATTGTGGCCATGCCAGAGAAAGTTGCAAAAGAGAAACAAAAATTTGATACGGTTGTTTTTACCGAAGTTTTAGAACACATCGAACCAAAAGAGCACGATCAGGTTTTAAGGGATTTAATAGAATTAATGAAGAAGAACTCTAATCTAATTATTTCTGTTCCCAATCGTTATCCAGCGCAGATTTATGAAGATGAGGAAAGGCAGCGCTGGGATGCTCCAGCTCATCGAGCCTATTTTGGAAAGAGCAACTTTCACGCTTTATTGTCCAAATATTTTAGTAAAATAAAATTTTATACTTTGCCCAAAGACAAAAATTTCCAAGACGGTATCTGGTTAATTGCTGATTGTACATTTTAGACTTTTTATTGTATTATTACCAATCATGAAAACGATGGTTATTGCGGAGATCGCCTCATCTCATAATGGCGACCTTGAGCTGGCTAGAGCAATGATTAAAGCCGCCGCTGAAGCGGGTGTTGATTATGTTAAATTTCAATCTTGGCAGGCAAAAAATGTTAAAGATAATGATCCAGATAAAAGACGTTATGAAAAGCTGGAGTTATCTGACAGTGCTCACGAGGAATTAATCAAAGAATGTAAGAGGCATAGAGTTAATTTTTTGACCAGTATTTTTGATAGAGGACGAATTCCATTTCTAAAAAGTTTGGGTTTAGATATTATTAAAATTCCCAGCACCTATTGCAAGTCAGAGGAGATGCTAAAGGAGTGCAAAAAGAACTTTAAAACTGTTATTGTATCCACCGGCATGTCTCATCCAAAAGAAGTGGAGTTGGCTGCCAAAATGTTAAAGGGTCATGATTATGCTTTTTTGCATTGCGCTTCGATTTATCCATTACCTAAAAATAAAGTTAATTTAAAAAGAATGATATGGCTGCAGACCTTGGCTCCGAACTGGGGATTGTCTGATCACTACCAGGGAAGTGAAGCGTCCAAAATTGCCATAGCTATGGGTTCCAATTTTATATATAATCATTTTACTTTGAGCAGGCATTTGCCGCAGGCGCTCCACAAAACTTCTGATGATAAGAAGGCAAAACCAATCACAACTCATCTAATAGCTGACGAGCCATGGGTGTTTAAAGAAATTTGCGATTGGCGTGATTTAGTTGTGGAGATGATGGGGGATGGACAAAAAGAGATGTTCTCAGAAGAATTGCTGGTTCGGAAAAAATATTCAGGAAGGCTAGGTAATTAATATGGCTAAAAATAAACGTAAAATTTGTATAGTTATTACAAGTCGCGCTCATTACGGTCGCCTCAAATCTGTTTTATTGGAAATAAAAAAACGTTCCCAATTGGAACTACAATTAGTAGTTGGCGCTTCAGCGGTTTTAAGAAATTATGGAGATGTGGCAGAAATTTTAAAAAAAGATGGATTTAAAATTAATGCTGTTTTTTACTCTGTAATAGAGGGGGAGAATCCTATTGCCATGGCTAAAACCACAGGATTGGTGATTTTAGAGTTGACTACTATTTTTAGCAATTTAAAACCAGATATAGTATTTTTGCATGCCGATCGTTATGAGGTTTTAGCTGGCGCTATTTCAGCCAGTTACTTAAATATCATGGTGGCTCATAACCAAGGCGGAGAAGTTAGCGGTACGATTGACGAACATGTTCGCCACGCTGTAACCAAACTTTCTCATATTCATTTTACTACCAACAAAAATACTGCTGAGAGAATTATTAAAATGGGCGAAGATCCGCAAATGGTTCATATTACCGGTTGTCCGTCTTTGGATTTAATCAAAAGCATGAATTTAAAACTTATATTACCCAAAGGCGTTGGTCAGCCCGTTGATCCGTCTCAACCTTATTTAGTTGTTGTTTTTCATCCAGTTACTACTGATTATGGCAATGGCTTGACGCAGACCAATTTGCTTTTAGATGTTATTTCTAGTTTTAATATGCCAACTATTTGGCTTTGGCCCAATGTTGACGCGGGTTCTGATGAAATATCAAAGGCAATTAGAGTTTTCAGAGAGCAGCAAAAATCTAATATTTTTTTTATAAAAAACTTATCCCCGGAAAATTATTTGCGACTTATTAATAATTCAGTGTGTTGTGTTGGTAATTCTAGCAGTTTCATTCGTGAGGCTTCCTTTTTGGGAATTCCGGCAGTTATTATTGGCAGCCGACAGTTAGCTAGAGAGAGGGGTAAAAATGTTGTTGATGTTAATTTTGATAAAGAAAAAATACAAGAGGCAATAAAGAAACAAATTGCAAATGGCAAATATGCGTCCGATTCGATTTACGGCCATGGAGACGCCGCCAAAAAAATAGTTTCAATACTTTCTAAAAGTAAAATCATTCACCAGAAGCGCATCAGCTATTAATTAGCAATGTTATTTTTTCTATAAAATTTTGTAAGGAGAAGTTTTCTGATACAAATCTTTTAGCATTTTCTGACAATTTATTTTTTAAATCTTGATTTTCAATAATTGAAATTATTTTTTCAGCTAAAATTTCTGGATTGCGCGCAGGAGTTAATAGTCCATTTTCATTGTCTTTTATTATTTCTCTATTTTCCGACAAATCAGTACCTATTACTGGCAAGCTGGCAAACATGGCTTCCAAGAGGGCGTTAGACATCCCTTCGTAATCGCTAACTAAGACAAAAACATCAAATACTTTCATCCAAGAGTTCACGTTCTTTTGTTCTCCAACAAATATAACATTGTTTGTTAAATTTAATTTTTTAACCAATGATAGAAGTTGTTTTTTTTCTGGCCCGTCACCAATTATTAAAGTTTTCAATTTATAATTTTTATTTTTTAGAATACTTATTGCTTTAATAATATCCCCCACTCTTTTTTCTGGAGCTAATCTGCACACCGTACCTATTATAAAATAGCCTTCTTTCGCAAAAGAAACTGGTTTTGAATTATCACTGTTTGTGTTGATGGGGGAATATATTACTTTTATTTTTTCCTCTGGTATTCCTAATTCTTTTTGATAAAAAACCTTTAGAGATTCGGAATTACTTACAAAACAATCTACTAAGTCTTGAGTGACTTTTTCAATCCAAAAATATATTTCGTGCCTTTTTTCTCTTAATTGCGATCTTATCATGCAAATAATTTTTGGAACTCCAAATATTTTTCCAAAAATTCTACCAAAAATTGCTGCGTGAATGAGATAAGTTATTAATACATCTGGTTTTTCTTTTTCTATTATTTTTTTAAATTTCCAAATCGAAAAAGGCGAAAACCATTTTCCGGATAACAGTTCGTAGACAATAATATCACTTTTTTCTATTTCCAAACCAATTTTATTTTTTTGAGTAAGGGAGACTACTATATGATCATGATTTTTTATTTCTGGTAAAATTCTGCTTAAAAAAACTTCCGTACCACCCATTTTTAATCCGGTAATCAGGTGAAGTATTTTCATGTTTAGTCAAAGTATTGTTTATACCATTCTTCCAGCATCAATAAAGACCATAACTGATTAGCATAATTATTTTTTCCTGAAACATGACTTTCTATAAAATTTTCTATTTCTCTACGAGATAATGGGCTTCTATTTATGGCCTTCTCCGAAAGAAGAGTGCTTTTTACATAATTTAATAAATCTTTTCTAAGCCAACTTTCTAGGGGAATAGAGAAGCCCATTTTCGGTCTATTTAAAATTTCTTTTGGGAGTATTTTTTCTAGTGCCTTTTTGAAAATATATTTAGTTGTGAAACCCTTTATTTTAAGAGAACTTGGAATTTTTGCTGTTAATTCCATAAATTCGTGGTCCAGAAGCGGGGAGCGTGCTTCTAGTGAATGTGCCATAGTAGCAATGTCCATTTTTACCAGCAAATCATCTGGCAAATAAGAATTCATATCAACCCATAGCAATTGATCTAGAAAATTATTGCCTGACACTTGACTGAATTTCTTTCTAAAAAGCTCAAGAGCATTATTTGGATAATTATCTATATAAGCAATAAGAGGGAAATATTTTTCTGCAATTGAAGAGCCTTTTTTGAGTTCGTGAATTAACTTAATCGCTTTTTCTTGGCGCCATTTTGGTTTAAGTAAAATTTTAGCTAGTAATGGAC
>CAYICO010000010.1:0-9768 GCA_964361935.1 uncultured Candidatus Saccharibacteria bacterium | reverse complement strand
GAAAATCTGCCAAGAGTAAAAGCAACAACAGTTAAGGCCGCAAAAGCAAAAAGCATTACTCCCCCCGCCAAGCCATCAAGTCCATCTGTTTCATTTACGGAAAACGCGCTGGCAATAATGATAAACATAAAAAATGGAACATAAAGCCAGCCAATGCTTATATTTCCCAAAAATGGCACATTTAAAACATCCCATCCAAGCCGGTAATAAAACCATAACGCGCCTACAAGAGCGACAAACGTATATAAAACCAGTTTATGTTTGACAGACAAACCACCGCCGTGCGGGCCAATTTTTAAAATGCCTAACAAGTCGTCACATAACCCCAGAGCGCCAGCTATTAATATTGTTATCAATGGCAAATATGTTTGGGCTCTATCAACAAAATTTAGTAGCGGATGAAACCAAAAAAGCACTGCTAACAAAATAACAGTCATCCAAATAATAACTCCCCCAGCTGTTGGAGTGCCACTCTTTTTTTGATGAAGTTGGGCATATATCGGAGCTCTTTCGCTATCTCTAATCTGCTTTCCCAGTCGGTATTTGAACAGAACTTTTATTAAGACGGGCATAAACAACAATGCCGTCAAAAAAGAGGCTATGGAAATGCTGAAAACTTTTATAGCTTGTAATACTGAAAAATCCATTCTAGTAAATTTTTTGTTTGTTCAAACCTCTCTATTTTATTTGCGGTGCCAAGAACCACAACAATTATCGGTTTTTCTGGCGAAGAAAAAACTGAAACTAAATTGCCATTTGCTTCGTCAGTATAACCAGTTTTACCGCCCAAGAAATCCGAGCGTCCAACGAATTTGTTTATATTAACATATTTTTTTCCGTCAGCAATCAGCTCCTTTTCCCTACTCCACTGCAATATTTCAGGATGATACACGCTTATGTAACCTACTAATTTATAGAGATCGTTGGCAGTGGACTGATTGAGAAATGATAAACCGCTTGGATCAAAAAAACTAGTTTGATCCATGCCTAGTTCTTGGGTTTTTTGGTTCATTGCTTCAATGAACTTTTCACGGCCGTAATTATTAGCCAATTCATCCGCTGAATCGTTGTCGGATATGAGTACCATTATTTTAATCAAATCATCAACACGATTGCTTTTTCCTATTTTTTCCAGGGCAACTGTTGCGGTCATTAACTTAGTCAATGAAGCAATAGGCCAGCGTTTTGCGGAATTTAATTCGTAAAATACTATCCCCCCATTTAATTCTCTGGCTAACGCCGATTGTCCTTCAAAATTAAATGGTAATGCAGGCGCTTCTTGCGGCGCGGTATTAATAACAAGACTTGCAGAAAACAGGTTTTGATTAATGGCGTCTTTTTTTAAAGAACGCTCTTTTTTTGGTTGAGTCATCATCAACGAGAATAGAACAACCAAAAGCAAAATGAACGGTTGCGCGATTTTTTTATTAAGCATCTTTTCCCTGCTTGAATTTATTAAGTAATTCCTTGTTTTTTTGATATTCCGGCAATTGTTCCAATGATGATAACCCTAAATGCTTTAATAGATCAAAACTAACGGAATATTTTTTGTCATCTCTGTTGACTAATCCTCTTAGCGTCAAGTTTCTTAAAGCGTGAGAAGAGTTGACTCCCCTGATGAATTCTATTTCCGCTCTATCCAGCGGTTCGCTGTAAGCTAAAATAGCAATGACTTCTAATGCCGTTGGTGTCAGGTCTTCTCTGAAATCTTTTTCAAAAATTTTTTTAATGGCGTTGCCGAACTCCGGTTTCGTTACTAGCTGCAGGCTGTTATCTTTCTTTATAAGCATTAATCCCCTATTGCTATTGTTTAAGTTGTTACTTAGTTGTTCCGACGCTTCTTCAATCTCTGACTTATTAACTGATAGAATCTTCGACGCCTTAATAACGGTTATTGGCTCTCCGTATATGAAAAGCAGCGCCTCTAACGAGGCTTCTAGACTATTTTTATCCATTGGTTTTTGTCTATGCTAATTGCTTGATTTTTAATTAAATGCAATAAAGCTAAAAAAATAA
The DNA here is from genome assembly GCA_964361935.1 of uncultured Candidatus Saccharibacteria bacterium. GTDB lineage: Bacteria > Patescibacteriota > Minisyncoccia > UBA6257 > UBA11618 > CAZATK01. Next base: position 7,752 of record CAYICO010000010.1, on the reverse strand, counting down.
CGACTATTTCCATTTTAGATTTATTTTGAACTAAATGATTTAAGCTTTGTTCCGTGGATTGATTTAAATTTTTCATTAACTCCTCCATTTTTTCTTCAATGCTCACTAATTTTGTTCTAACTATTTTTTTACTGGAAACAATCTGTTCTATTTCTGATGATAGTCTGGCAAGCGAGGAAAAAAGATTGGCGGCGTTTATATTTTGTGACGGATAAAAATTATTATTTAAGTTCATAAACAACGGCCTGGAAAAAGACCGTTCTCCTTCTCGCCATTTCTTCTTAATTGCTTCACTGGCGCCTTTAAATTGTTTGTAGAGGACTAGTCTTATCTTCAGCTCTTGTATCTCTGATTTCTCCTCTTCCGTGAAAACCAAGTTTGGCAGCAGCGCTCTGGATTTAATTAGTATCAGTTTTGCGGCAACTGATATAAATTCTGATAAAACCTGTGGGTTCATGTCTTTCTCTGATTTCTGCAGGTAGTCTATGAAATCAGCTGTTACTTCTGCCAGGCTAACCGTGGTAATATCCAATTGCTTGCTCTCTACAAGCTCAAGTAGTTTTTCGTATAACATAAATCTGTTATTTTTATTCTATGTCGGTGGCGCTTTATCGTAAATACAGGCCAAAAAGTTTTAGCGACTTGGTGGGTCAAGCTTACTTAGTTGACGTTTTTCGCAATGCGGCGAAAAAAAAGAAGCTAGCGCACGCTTATATTTTCTATGGTCCGAGAGGGACAGGAAAAACCACAACAGCGCGATTAGTGGCAAAAATAGCCAATTGTTTGTCGGAAGATAATTTATCCAAACATGGCGAGCCCTGTAATAAATGTTCCGTCTGTCAAGAAATTGATGCGGGACAAGCAATGGATGTCGTAGAAATCGATGCCGCCTCCAATAGAGGCATAGATGAAATTCGTGATTTAAAAAATGGCATCAGACTATCCCCTAGCTCATCTCGGCATAAAGTTTTTATCATTGATGAAGTTCACATGCTTACCAAAGAAGCTTTTAATGCTTTATTAAAAACTTTAGAAGAGCCGCCAGAGCATGCCATTTTAATTCTAGCAACCACAGAATACGAAAAAATTCCCGCTACTATTTCTTCTCGCGCGCAGCGTTTTCATTTTAACAAGCTGTCTTTATTGGACATAGCGGGAAAATTGAAGAATATTATTACTAAAGAAAAATTTAAAATAACGGACGATGCAATTGAGCTGATAGCAGCCGCGGCCGAGGGCGGATTGCGTGATGCGGAGTCTCTTTTAGATCAGGTGACATCGCTTGCGAAAGAAGCGGACTTGAAGGTTGTAGAAAATATTATCGGCAAGATTGGTTTTAAAAGAATTTCTGATTTAACTGATTTGATAATAAGTAAAGACTTAGGCGGCAGTCTGCGGTTCTTGCATCAATTAAATAATTCCGGCGCTAACCTAACTGAACTTACTAAAGAATTAATAAATTACTTGCGCCGCGTTCTTGCTCTAAGTTGTGATAAAGATATGGAAATGATTTTTCAAAAAGAATTGATAAAAGACGAGATTAGTAAAATAAAAACTCATAGTCAGAAAATTAGTAAGGAAAAATTAGTTAGCTTGCTACATTCACTTATAAGGGCTTACGGAGATATGCGTTATTCACCTTTTCCCCATGTTCCCATAGAGCTTGCTTTTATTGAGAATTTGATGTAGAATAGGTTTAATATGAAAAATATCAACTATTTATTGTTAGTTTCGCTTGTCGGCTCTTTCTTGAATTTTAGTCCAGTTGTGGCGGAAAATGGCGTGCGTAAGATTGTCATTTGGCGAGATAGTATCAGCAATGTCAATGAACTGGAGAGAGATAATTTAATTAAAACGCATGGCGGTGTTAGGCACAAAGATTTAGGCATTGTAAATGGGTCCGTTGTTTTGTTAACAAATAAATCGGCGAAAGAACTTTTAAATAATTCTAAGGTTTTAAGAGTTGATGAGGATGTGGAAGTTTTTGCTCTTGCTAAGAGAGATGTCGCAGTTCAAGCGGCGCAAGTTTTACCTTGGGGCGTTGATAGAGTTGAAGCCGATCTGGTTTGGCCAACAGGTAATACTGCTGATCCTGTTAAAGTAGCTATTATTGATACGGGAATTTCTAAAGATCATCCTGATTTAAAAAATAATATTAAGGGAGGCGTTAATACTATCAACTCCCGTAAAAGTTGGAGTGATGATAATGGTCATGGTTCTCATGTTGCTGGCATAGTTGGCGCTTTAAACAATACTGCAGGCGTGGTTGGAGTTGCCCCGAAAGCCGATCTTTATGCGGTTAAAGTTTTAAATGCTAATGGCTCTGGTTATCTTTCTGATGTTATTGAGGGACTGCAGTGGGCCGCTTCTAATGGCATGCGAGTAGCGAATATGAGCTTAGGCACAAGCTCTGATATTCAATCTTTTCACGATGCTGTTGTTGCCGCAAACAATGCGGGGGTGGTTTTAGTGGCGGCTGCCGGCAACAGCGGTGGGACTGTCGGTTATCCGGCCGCTTATCCGGAGGTAATTGCAGTTTCAGCTACCGATGCAAATAATAATTTAGCCTATTTTTCCAGTCGTGGGCCGGAAGTTGACTTGGCCGCTCCCGGAGTAAATATTTATTCGACTTACAAAGGTAGTAATTACGCAACATTATCCGGTACATCAATGGCCTCTCCTCACGTAGCCGGTGCCGCCGCTTTAGTTCTAAATACTTCTGTAGGTTCTTATGACGCAAATAGTAACGGCAAATGGGATCCAAGCGAGGTACAAAAGAAATTACAGGACAGAGCTACAGATTTAGGCGCTTCCGGCTTTGATAATTTGTTTGGCTGGGGCTTGCTGAATGCTTATCAGGCCGTTCAGTAAGTACCGTATTAATTGACGGTTTTACTTTTTTAGTCTAATCTATTCATAGTTATTTTGTTCCTTGAAAGGCAAGCCATGGCGGTTCTCGCTTTTTTTGTGCCCCTTGTTGTTCTTGTTATCGCTTATATTGTTATTTATCTTATCCGTCCGGCTATTAAGGAGCGTAGAAAATTAATAGCCATTAGCGAAGAAAACTTAAGACTATTAAATGAGTCCATCGCAAATCTTGTGCAAGCCAAAAATAATTATTCCTTATATCAGAGCAGGTTGAGACTTTTAGAATCCATAAGTCCTAGAGAAGCTTGGGTAGAATTCGTTGATAGGGCCAACATATCAGTTCGTAATTATAATTCTCGAATTCATGAGCTTATACAATTAGAAGGGAGTGATAGCTTATTAGCGGAAGCCGAAAAAAGACAACGGTTGTACAAAGAATGCCTGCGATTCAGTAAATATTATGCGTCCTTATTGGAAGACATAAATCTTCGCGTGGAGGAGTTTAATTCAGCTAAAAGATTAAGTGAAAAGCTTATAGACTCCCTTCCGGATTTGCTTAAAGGTGATGAAGTAAAAGCGGCTCATCCTGATGTTTCTCCAAAAACTAAAGAAATGTTTAATGAGGTGAAGCTAAAATATGAAGAGGCGGTTCGACCGATAATTTCATCTTCTTCTTTACCCAACTGGATTAATATTCTTTCTGATTTGACTTCGGTTTTTGACTTATTGAAAAGCGTAGAGATGTCCATTGCTAAAGATATGGATTCCGCTAAAAAACTGGCCCCTCCAACTAGTGGCGGGTTTGGTGCTGGCAGTGAATTAGGCAAAAAATGGTAGTTATTTAAGGGCCTTCAACGGGCTCTTTTTTTGTTCTTGATTATCGAACTACTATATATTAAAATTATAGATACTCATGGTTGTTCTATGACTAAAAATAATTTTAAAGAAGAGGCAATATTACTCAGAAAAAACGGACTTTCCTATTCCGAAATTTTAAAGAAAATTCCAGTAGCTAAATCCACTATATCTTTATGGTTGAGGTCAGTTGGTCTTTCAAAAGAACAAAAACAAAGATTGACTGACAAAAAATTAGCCTCTGCTCTTAGGGGTGCGATACAAAGAAAGAAAATCAGATTAAAAAAAACTGAAGTTATTAAAAATGATGCCAGAAAAAATGTTCCGAAATTAATTAATGATCCCTTATGGTTGGCGGGCACTATGTTATATTGGGCGGAAGGATCAAAGGAAAAGCCTTGGAGAACTGGGGAAAAGGTAGCTATTTCTAATATGAGTCCAGAAGTTCATGTTATATTTTTAGCTTGGATTAATAAATATTTTAATGTTAAAAGAGTTGATTTAAAATACGAATTATTTATTCATGAAGGGAATAAAGTTGATAAGATGAAATATTTTTGGGTTGATAATTTGAACATACCATTAAGTAGGATTAGGACTTATTTTAAAAAGAATAATCCTAATCCGAAAAGAAAAAACTTAGGAGATAATTATAATGGTGTTTTAAAGATTGTTGTGCCTAAGAGTGTAGATTTAAATAGAAGAATTGCGGGATGGATAGATGGTGTGGTAGAATTCTTGACATAAATTGCGGGGTGGTGCAATTGGTAACACGTCAGGCTTTGAACCTGAAGTTCCTGGTTCGATTCCAGGCCCCGCAGCCAATTAAGACAAAGACTTTAAGATGGTTATTTCTTCTAACGAAATAACTTTATATTCTCCTATTTTTAAATCCCCTAATTTTATGTTTCCAATCCTAATTCTTTTTAGTTTGGTAACAGTTAATTTTAGAGCTGCGGCCATTCTTCTTATTTGATGCTTGCGCCCCTCTTTGAGGATGATCAAGAAATTATTTTTATTTATTAAAGTTACTTTTGCTGGCAATGTCATTCCGTCTTCTAAATAAATCCCGGAAGACATTTTTTTAATTTGATTAGGATGTATATTTTCCTGTGTCGTAACCTCGTATTCTTTTTCTATTAAATGTTGATCTCCAGTGGCCGCCGCAGTAACTGTGCCGTCGTTAGAAAGTAAGAGCAGTCCCTCGCTTTCTTTGTCTAGCCGACCAACGGAGTTGAGTGTTTGGCCCTTGTATTCTGTCTGGGAAGATTCAATCCCCCGCGGTTTATTAAAAGCCACTGTTATTTTTTCTGGCGTTTTATTTCCAATATCAAGAATTTCTATGCGATCTTTTTCTGGGTCTATTTGCATTCCTATCTCTGCCAGCTTCCCATTAACTTTTATTAATCCTTGGCGAATTAAAATCTCCGTCTCGCGTCTGGAGAGGATTTGTTGTTGTGACAAAAACTTTTGAATACGCATGTGAGATACCGTCCTATTCAACAATTAGAGAAAATCTAGCTGGTTGGTACTGCACCAAGTTAAAATTATAAGTTCCAGGCACGTAGGATAGCGTATCAACTTCGTATGACTCCCCGGGTTGTAGTTTTTTTGTGAGATAACTTAATAAATTAATTTCCAAGACCATCGAATCATTATTAGTGAATATTATCTTACTCCCCTTTCTGACCTTAAGAGTTGTAGGAGAGAATAAATAATTTTTGATGTCCACCTTGAATGTTAAAGGCTGTATTTGATCTTTATATAAAATGGAAAATGGAGGGCTTTCAGCTTCAATGTTATTGCCAAAAGATACTCTCACGACATAGCTCCCCGTATTAACACTTTTTTTAACAGGGATTGTTTGGCTAAGAAATACGTCTCTCGTATTCCAAATTTGAGAAGTTTGACGAGGGGCAACGCCTTGGCTAATCCAACCCACAACTTCCTTTGTATTCGCATAGACCAAGTAAACACCGCCCACTGTTCCGGCGCTGTGGCCGGCCTCTCTTGTCCACTTTATAGTGCGTTGTTCTCCTAATGCCCACTGCTCCCCCGCAAGAGGAGAAAGAACAAAAAACTTTTCCGGTTTGGCTTTTGGTTGATAAGCTGGTGGTTGGTAAACAGCTGGTTTGTTAGTTTGAGTTTGGGATGTCTCCGTAGTTTTTTTTGGAATATAAAATCCTTCTTTTAGCTGATTCACATAATAGACAAAAACGAGCAGAGCCACAACTATAGCTATCAAGACGTACAAAACTTTTTGATTCATGAGGCGATTGTAACATCAAAAAAACTATTTGTCTAATAGAAAATTAATCGCCCATAAGGCGATTTTTTGTTATTATGATGGTGAGTGGGTAAGAAAAATATACATTTATTGAAAGATTTTTCCATAATACTGCTAAGCATTGTTGTGGCGTTTATTTTGATGGAAAATGGAACAATAACTTCTTTCCTTACGTCAACCCGAGAACACATAATATTAGGCAGTTTTGTTGCCGGCTTCTTTTTTACTTTTGCTTTTACTACGGCGCCAGCTATAGCGGTTTTAGCGGAAATAGCACAAGCTAATTCGATACATTTAGTCGCCTTATTTGGAGCCTCGGGAGCTCTCTTGGGCGATTTAATAATTTTTCTTTTTTTAAAAGACAGATTAAGAGAAGACTTAAGTTATTTAATGAAGAAGACTAGATTGAAAAGGCTGTTTTCAATTTTTAAATTCAAACATTTTCGTTGGTTAACGCCAGTAGTAGGCGGCCTAATTATAGCTTCTCCATTTCCGGGTGACGAACTAGGTGTTTCCATGATGGGATTAGCCAAAATGACCACTGTTTCATTTATGGGCATATCCCTATTTTTTAATTTTTTAGGAATTGTAACCATAGGCATTATTGCTAATATGATTTAATTAAAAAACAGGTTGCTGGCCTGTTTATTTTTTTCTACAATTAATTAATAAGTTAATATGAAAAATGTTTTTTTGTTAGTGTTAATGCCGGTTATAATTATTCTTTTTGTCATTGGTCTTGTTTATTATTTTTTCACAAAGAGCGACGTTGGTTTAGAAATCTGGAATGATATTTTCGAAACTTTTTGGTCTTAAAATTTATTTGTTGACATTAACCAAAGCGGGATACCGCTAGGAGTAGATGCGACTATCTGGTTCATTTGAGAAGTAATTTCCCTTAGAAGAGAAGTGGGGCTTTGTAATTTCTCTATTTTCTTTTTCTTTCCCATTCCGCCAACTTTTTGAGCCATCTCAACGGCTTCATGAAATCCACCAAGACCATCTACCATGCCCAGATCCATGGCCTCTCTGCCGGTAAAAATTCTACCATCAGCAAACGATTTTAAATGTTCCGGACTCACTTTCCGTTCCTCAATAATTGTTTGACAAAATTGTTCATAAGCATCCAGCACCGTTCTCTTTAATAATGATTCTTCCCATTCTGTCATTGGTCTCGTTGGCGACATTATATCCTTATGTTCACCGCTTTTAATTGTGTTTACTTTGATTTGTAGCCATTCTATAATCTTTGAGTATTCAAATCCTCTAATAATCACACCAATTGATCCGGTAATTGTGCCGGGATTGGCAATAATTTTATCAGCGGCCATACAAACATAAAATCCACCACTGGCAGCCATGTCTTCCATCAGTGCTACTATTTTCGTTCCATTATTTTTGATTCTTTTTAGTAAATAATAAATTTCTTGCGTTGCGCCCACTGTGCCACCAGGACTATTAACTCTTAAAAGTAAAACGGCTGGCCTCGTTTCCAGTACTTTTTCCAAGTTGGCCATTAACTGACAAAATCTACTATTTTTTTATCGTCATAAGAAATAACACCGCTTAAAGAAACTACCATGATGGTATTTTTGGGATTAATTCTCTTAGGAATGCTCATAATGATTTTCATAAAATAAATACTCATTAAGAACAAAACTGAAATATTTACCAAAAGACTTACCCAGTGGAAAAAAGACATGCCTTTCCTTTTTTTGCAGTGTCAAAGATTCTTCAGATAT
>CAYICO010000009.1:5177-9929 GCA_964361935.1 uncultured Candidatus Saccharibacteria bacterium | reverse complement strand
ATGTAGGGGACAATGGAGGGGATTGCGCCGGCATGGCAGCCGATTTATTTGAAACTTATTTAGTAACTCTAATAGCCGCTCTTTTGTTATCTGGAGGTAATTTGCCCTTGATCCTAGGAGGGCTCGCGATAGTTGCGTCAGTTGTCGGCGGATTTTTTGTGAAACTAGGAAAAGGTTCCATTATGGGAGCTTTATATAAAGGCTTAATTATCTCGCTAATTATTTCAGCTGGCTTATTTTACTGGGCTTCTCAAAATAATTTAAATGTTTTCTTAACAACTCTTGTTGGTTTAGCGGTAACCGGATTAATGGTTGTTGTAACAGATTACTATACTTCGAAAAATTTTCGTCCTGTTAAATCAATAGCCGAAGCCTCTAAATCTGGACACGGCACCAACATAATCATGGGGCTTTCTGTTGGTATGGAGTCAACACTGGTTCCTGTGGTAATTATCTCTGGAGGGATTTTAATAAGTTATTATCTTCTGGGATTGTATGGCATCGCCTTGGCAGCTGTTTCCATGTTATCTGTGGCTGGAATTATTATAGCCATAGACTCCTTTGGTCCGATTACTGATAACGCTGGCGGCATCGCAGAGATGTCTAATGCTCCTGAAGACGTAAGAAAGGTAACCGATGCTTTGGACGCTGTTGGCAACACTACTAAAGCCGTTACAAAGGGATATGCAATCGCCTCTGCGGGTTTAGCCGCACTCGTTTTATTTGCAAGTTATGCGGAAGAAGTAAAAAAAATGGCCTCTGGGACAATTAGCTTTGATTTACAAGATCCCTACTTAATAGTTGGCTTGTTTCTGGGCGCGACAGTACCTTATTTCTTTGGCTCAATCATTATGAGAGCCGTAGGGGAGACGGCGGGAGTAGTTGTTGAGGAGATTAGAAGGCAATTTAGAGAGATAAGGGGGATTATGGATGGCACAGCTAAACCAGATTATGGCCGAGCAGTGGACATTGTCACAAAAGCCGCCTTAAAGAAAATGATTGTGCCAGCGCTTGTGCCTATCTTAGCTGTTGTTTTGGTAGGTTTTGGATTGGGAAAGATGGCTTTGGGTGGTTTGTTAATGGGTTCTATAATTTCTGGTTTGTTCGTAGCAATTTCCATGACAACCGGTGGCGCCGCTTGGGATAATGCCAAAAAATATATTGAAGGTGGACATTTTGGCGGTAAAGGCTCTGATGCTCACAAAGCCGCCGTAACAGGGGACACCGTTGGGGATCCTTATAAAGACACTGCCGGCCCAGCAATAAATCCTTTAATTAAAGTCATTAATATCGTAGCTCTTTTACTGGTGCCGTTTATATAATAATAGCAAAAGCTCAAAAAAAGCAGCAACTTTAGTTGCTGTTTTTTGTTTCTTTGGTTTTTATGTAAGTTTTGAAAATGCCGCAAAAGCTCTAACTCTATCACCAACTTGTTGATATAAGGACAATCCAATACACATAAGATCCTCGTTATCAGATCTCTGATAACCAGAAACTCCAACTATAACCCAAACACTACCTTTGGCTCTCTGATATAGAGAGATTCCTACCGCATGAATAATATCACCACTTCCTTCTTGGTACAAAGAAAATCCAACAAATAAAACGGTCTCAATATTAGATCGCTGGTATATAGAGATTCCAGAAAACATAAAGGCATCATCACCAGCATCTTGATATCCCAAAAATCCAAAAACGGATACAGTGCTTCCATCGGCTTTTTGATAAAGCGATACTAAAGAAAAAGCATTTTTATTAGCTTTTTGATAAAGCGATAATACTGAGAAAATGCTCTTTTCGCTGACTGCATTTCCCAATACCGTAAAGATATTACCGCCAATGTTAAATGGCACACAAAGCAGTAGCAATGACGAAGCAACAATAATACATGTTTCAAAACTGGGCTCACTAGAATAATAAAAAAGAAACCAAACAAACCAGGAACTAAAATATAAAGCCACAGTCGCCACAAAAAGAACGACATTCTTCATCTTTTTCTCTCCTAAGTCAAAGAACCAAGACTTCGTCTATTTTATGACACTATTAAAATTTTGTCAATAAAAATTGCTAAACACAAATATTCATGTTAAAGTAACCCAACAATGAAGTCTTCTCATAAAAACCTCCCCGGATCCCTTGTGGAATTAAGCGTAGAACTCTCCCTAGAAGAGTTTAATGAATATTGGCAACCGGCTTTTGACCAGGCGCTTTCTCAAGTACACATGAAGGGGTTCCGACCCGGCCAAGCGCCAAGAGAAATGGCCAAAAACGCCGTTGATCAAGAAAAAGTATTTGAAAAAGCCGCCCACGAAGCTGTTAAGCTTACCTTAAATAAAGTAGCTGAGGAAAATGATTGGACTATTATAGATAAACCCCAAATTAGCATTGATTCTCATGATAAGGGATTTAAATACACCGCCAAACTGATTCTATTTCCAGAAATCAAACTTGGAAATTACAAAAAAATTGCGGAAAAATGGTCCAAAAAACTTGCCGAAGAAAAAAAGAGCCTCACAATTACTGAAAAGGAAGTTGAAGATTCAATAGAATGGCTTAGAAACTCTAGGGCAAAGCTCACAGAAACGGATCGTCCCGCGCAAAAGGGGGACGCCGTAGAAATGACCGATATTATTCAGAACAAACATGATAAGTTTATTCTGGGGCAAGGAAATTTCCTACCAGATTTTGAGAAAAATTTAGAAAATCATGCTAAAGGAGAAGAGCTCAACTTTTCTCTTGAAATCCCTGCTGATTATTGGAAAGAAGACTTGAGAAGCAAAAAAATGGATTTTAAAATCAAGATTGATAAAGTTTTCAATAGAGAATTACCAGAGATCAATGAGGAATTCATAAAAAGTTTGGGAAAAAACTTTAGTAATTTAGACGACTTAAGAAAGAGCGTTAAAGATGGGATTTTTACCGAAAAAGAAACAAAGGAAAGGGACAAGGTTCGTTTAAAAATTATTGAAGAAATAGCACAAGAGTCAAAAATGGATATTCCCCAAATTATGATAGATAGAGTGGAAGAACAACTTACAAAAGAATGGAAGGGGGCAACCAAAGAATCTATAAAAGAGGGAGCGAAGAAAAGAACGGCTACCCAGCTAATTATTTATAAAATAGTTCAACTAGAAAGCCTGTCTCCAACTGAAGAGGAAGTCAAAAAAGAGATGAAGGGGATTGACAATCCAGAGTTTTATGATTATATTTACAGCGTAATACGGAACAGGAAAGTCTTTGACTTTCTTGAAAAAATTGGATGAAATCCCGTTAGAAGCAACTTAAGCGTAATATCACAATAAGGTTTATGAAAAACAATATAATCATTAAAAAAGTCGAGGCGTGCATACCACGGTCACTTACAGTGACCTGCTTCTAACGGGATGAAAAACCAATACTTAATACCGACAGTAATAGAGCAGTCACATAACGGGGAAAGAGCCTATGACATTTATTCTCGCCTTTTAAAAGAGAGAATTATATTCCTGGGCGGACCGATAAACGACGCCGTTGCCAATACTGTTATCGCCCAACTCCTGTTTTTAGAACATGAGGACCCAAAAAAGGACATTAAGCTTTATTTAAATACTCCCGGGGGTTCGGTTAGCGCTGGATTGGCGATTTACGACACAATGCAGTACATAAAGCCAGATGTTTCTACTATCGCAGTAGGTATAGCCGCTTCCATGGGCGCTGTTTTGTTAGCCGCGGGGACCAAAGGAAAAAGAATGGCTCTTCCGAACGCTGAAATACTCCTACACCAAATAATGGGCGGTGTTGAAGGACAGGCCATAGAGATTGAAATAACAGCAAGACAAATTCTTAAAACAAAAGATAGATTGAACCAAATCATATCTAAACATACCGGTCAATCGTTATCAAAAATAGAAAAAGATACTGACCGAGATTTTCATTTGAATTCGCAAGAAGCAAAGACTTACGGTTTGATTGATGATATAATAAAGACTAAGAGATAAATGAATCTTAGTCTTTGGGAGTTATTATTTTTTTCTAGTTTTATTGGCGCCATAATTTTTTATCCTTTTACTTGGCATAATTTTGGATTTTTTTTGGCGGATAATTATAATTTCTTTCTCCTTTCCATAACCAGTCTACTGTTTTTCTTTGATTTTTGGGTTATTTCGCTAGAAAAAAAGGGGGGGAAGTGGTTGTTCATAAGGTTTGCGTTAGTTTTTTTGGGAATGATATTGGCTGGGCTTGCAATAGAAAAGACAAGCCCTGTTTTTGCTCTTTGGTTTGCAAGCGCCGTTCTTGCCTTAATTTCGTTTGGCTATATAATGGCTTTTCACTTGTTCAGAAAAGCCGAGAAAGATCTATCAAAAAAATGGAAGGAGATCATGGCCATCAGTTTAGCAGTAAATTTTTTCAGACTGATGGTTGTTTTTCTCTTAGCCTTTTTTCCGATACTGCTAATCGCTTTTATTATGGCTAGCATTATGTTATTTTTGAGGCGAGATTATGAGTGATTTACTGCTAATTAGGGGAGTATCAGAAGTAATAATTAAAGAACATCTTGAACAAGTCCTAAAATCTGGAAAAAAGTTAAGAGTTAAGTTTGGCATTGATCCAACTAGTCCAGATTTACATTTGGGACATACTGTTCCATTGAGAAAATTGAGACAATTTCAAGACGCTGGCCACAAGGCGGTTTTAATTATTGGCGACTTCACGGCCCAAATCGGCGATGCATCAGATAAAGAATCAGAAAGGCCAATACTTGACCAAAAAACA
>CAYICO010000009.1:0-5167 GCA_964361935.1 uncultured Candidatus Saccharibacteria bacterium | reverse complement strand
GCGGTTTTAATTATTGGCGATTTTACGGCAACTATCGGCGATCCCTCGGGACGATCAGAAGCTCGCAAACCACTAACCGAAGAAGACGTAAGAGTTAATCTAAAAAAATATCTTGCGCAAGCAGGAAAAATTATTGATATCAAAAGTTGTGAAGTTCATTACAACAGCGAATGGTTTAAAGATCGTATGGATATTGTTTTGGAATTAGTAAAATCTGGGACAATTAATCAGGTTTTGCATCGCGCTGATTTTAAAAAAAGACTTGATGACAATGGCGACATTACAATACTTGAAACGCTTTACCCCCTTTTTCAGGGATATGACTCTGTTGCTGTAAAGGCAGATTTAGAAATAGGCGGCACTGACCAAATTTTCAATCTTTTAATGGGTCGTCGGGTTCAAAAACACTTTGGCATGGCGGAACAGGATGTTTTAACCCTTCCTCTACTTGAAGGCACAGACGGGGTTAAGAAAATGTCTAAATCTTATAGTAACTACATTGCCTTAAACGCCGAACCGTTGGATATGTTTGGTAAAATAATGGCTATTACAGATGAGTTAATTGATAAATATTACGAACTTCTTACAGATTCTGACAGAAAAACAGATGATCCAAGAGAAGCGAAATTGGAATTAGCAAAAATTATTGTAAACATGTATCACGGAGACAAGGTAGGAGATAGCGCTAAAGAAAACTTCATAAAACTGTTTTCTAAACATGAAAAGCCAGAGGAAATGACGGAATTATCAATTACCAATAACCAATTACCAATTATTGAGTTGCTTTTAGCAACTGGAATTAAGAGTAAAAGCGAGGCCAAAAGATTAATAGAGCAAAAAGGAATTAGAATAAACGATATTGCTAAAGATAATACTGACGAAACGCTTCAAGTAAAGAACGGGGATATCTTGCAAATAGGCAAAAGGAGGTTCTATAAATTAAAAACCCCTTAATCCCTTCTACTCTTGCCTTTGCCCCTATCATCCTTATCGTCATTATTGTCTTTATCATGAGCAATTTTTTGTATTGCCGCCTTAAACTCTTTCCTGGCCTTTTTTATAGCCGCTTTAAATGCCTTCCTGGCAGATTTCTTTGCATTTTGAAATTCCTTTTTAACGATCTGTGGATCTTTATTGGCCTTGCAATCAGCGAGAGCTTTTTCAAGAGTGGCCTTCATGTCCGCCATCCTCTTGTTTCTAGCCGCCCTAAAGGCTTCTTGCCTCTTTTTGACCGCATCTAAAACAGCTTTATTGCCTCTAGCTTTTTTCGTTTCTTTTTTTAGTTCTTTCTCCTCTTTATTCTCTTCTTTTTGATCTTTCTTCTGATCTTTGTCTTCTAATTGACCCTCTTTTTTAACTAATCTGTCACAAAAGCTTCTCTTGGTTTCACTAGTTGGAGGAGTTGTAGTAGCTGTGCTAGTAGTGTGAGCCACACCGATAAAAGGAGACAATAAACTAATTATTAAAGCGATTTTAATAGTTTTGTTCATAGGGCTCATTGTATCACACTTGGAAATTAGGGCCAAATCATTAATTAATGAAAGACCCTTAGGGGGGGCTTTTTTATTGGAGCGGGCGAGGAGAATCGAACTCCCTTCTCTTCCTTGGCAAGGAAGTATAATACCAGTATACGACGCCCGCGATTTAACAATTTAGAAAAATAAAGGCGCATAACCAAGAATAAAAACAAGGATGATTATCAAAATAACCGCTATCTTGGCCGCTTTTTTCATCCAAAAAATTATAACACATTTTCCTTGATTTTAAATAAAGTTTGGAATATGCTTCGGGCAATAGGGGCACTTTGAAAGAGAATCCAAAATGGAAACATCTATTCAACAGCTTTCTCAAAGATTGCTCGACTTAGAATTAGGAGATTGGGATAAAAAGTCAGAATATGACATTTTGTTAGTCAATTCTAGAATGAGCGCCATTATGACAGTAGTCCTTACTTTAGCCGATAACGAAGGTAGGTTCATGTCATCTTCAGGGCTTTATAGTGATACCCGTAACTTATTTGAAAGATTCCTGCCAAGAATAGGCATAGAATGCACAATGGTTACAAATCCTTTGGATATAGAGGAGTGGGAACATCGGTTGGCAATAACTTCTTTTGTCAGGTTTTTATTTGCAGAAAATTATAATGTTGATAATAGGGCTCTTGCTCACTTAGCTCATCGTGTCAGGATTCCCTACATATCTGATAGAAGTATGAGCAATGCTGTTTTAGAACCATTGATTCCGTTCGAGGTGGATGTCGTAATTCACGAGGAGGGATTAGGAAGCGCAATTATTGCTAGAAAAGAGTTGATACAAAAAATTCGCAATGGTTGGTTTGGTGCTTTGGAAACAATGTTGAAGCCAGAAATGGCGCAACAGATTCTTATCGGAAAATAAATAAAAAAAGAAGCAGCCTTCCAGCTGCTTTTTTCTATCGAATATCGAAAAGGTTTTCAAGGTTCTTAGTTTGGCGGAAGAATTGCAGAACAATCTCACGCCGAGCATTGGAGAAAATCCAACGCTAAGTTAATTATAACAGCAAGCTCACGAATCGTGTCAATACTAAAACTGTGGATAACTAAAAAGCTCCGAACGGTTATCCCGCCCGGAGCTTAATGAACGGCCTCGATCGCCTCACTCCTCCCCCTCCTCCTCTATCATATCGCCAATGCGCAGAGCCAGAATGAGAGATTTGGCCTTCTGGGCCACACTAGCGTTGTCAACCAACGCGTCAACGATTTTGGGGGCCTCACGCTGAATCTCCTTCGCCAGCTCACGCTGCCGCCCGGCGTAGGTGGTAATGGCCATTTTGACCATCATCATGACGCCGACAGCGCGGACATTGTGAAGCGCTGACTCCTGGAGGAGCGGAATGAGGGCCTTAACATGAGGGTTGGCGATCTTCCCCAAACGCGTCCTCATCTCACACGCACTGGGGAGTTGAACAACTCGCAGACTAATGGTTTTGTCGCTCATCTTCTTCCTCTTTCAAGTAAAGGTGCGAAACAACTCAAACGGTTCTCGTATTATAGCATACTAATACAAAAAAGTCAAGTATTTGGTGCCCTCGAGAGGAATCGAACCTCTATTGCAAGATCCGCAATCTCGCGTCCTGTCCATTGAACGACGAGGGCTGTTAAAACCCGAAAAATCCGCTGAAAACGTCAATCAATGACTCATGATATTCCATTTCCGGCAAAAAATCCAACAAATGCTTTCTGATGCTGTCCATATCTTTTCTATCAAAACTTACTGTTAAATGTGGCCTAAAACGCTCCTTTTGTTCAAAAAGCATAGAGCCCGGCTTGATAGCAAAAGCAGAAAATTTATTATAGCTGTAAAAAACTTTTTCTATCCATAAACCATCTTCGCTTAATTCAAAATTAATCATTTTGGGCTTTTTTTGGCTCCAAATAATAATCATCAGGACCGCAACTGCAGTAAAAACTAAAAACAGAAAATTAGTTTGCCACAAAGCCAACAGACCAACAACAGCCGCAACGATAATAACCGACAAAAACCAAGTATTGCTTTTCTCTTTATATTCAAATTCCGGAAAAGACCACTTCATTGCAATGCGTTTTCTATTATAATATCCAATAATTCTGGGAATTTGATGCCCACGGCATTGGCTTGTTGGGGAAGTAAGCTGGTCTGGGTCATTCCCGGAAGAGTATTAATTTCCAGAACATATAGTTTTTTGCCCGCCAAGATAAAATCGGTGCGCGACAGGCCCCTTGCGCCAATCGCTTTGTGAGCTTTAACGGCTGCTTTTTGAATATTGGCTACTTGTTTATGAGGAAGACGAGGAGGAGTTATTTCCTTACTGGCTCCTGATTTGTACTTAGCTCGATAGTCAAAAAATGCGCTGGTTTTTGGTTTAACTTCTGTCGGCAAAAGGGGAATAGTATTATTGTCGTAATCTATTACGCCACAAGTCATTTCCCGACCCTTAATGTATTTTTGAGCCATAACTTTAGAAGAAAACTTGAGGGCTTTTTTAACTGCCGGTATGACTGCTTGATATGAATCTACTAGACTCACACCAATACTTGATCCACGATTAACTGGCTTAATAACAAGAGGCAAACCTATTTGATTAATTTTTTTCAGATTTGTAACAAATTCCGCAACTTTAAGCCCCTTTTTAGCAAAAAGGTTTGAGGACTTTTCCTTATCCATCCCTAATTTGCTGGATTTGGAATCCGAACCAGTATATTTAATACCCGCTTTCTCTAAAATTTTCTGCACAGTTCCATCTTCACCATACTCCCCATGCATAGCTAGAAAAACCACATCAAATCTTTTTTTAAGAGCTTTTTTAGAGATCGGCCACTTTCCGTTTTTATCTATTACTACTGAACGAGCCTTGTATTTTTTAGGGTCTAAATGACGCAAAACCATTTTCCCAGATTTAAGGGAAACTTCATGTTCAGCTGAAGGTCCGCCCATTAATACTGCAACACGAATTACATTTTTTTTGGCACTTGTATTCCTAATATCCATAAACCGTTCTTAACTACTTGAGCAAAAGCTTCGACTAAAGCTAATCTTGAATATTGAATATTTCCTGGCGCCTCCAAAACTGGAGCGCTACCATAAAATCTATTAAATTCTTGAACTAAATTATTTAAATAGTTGGCCATTATATGCGGAGAATTAAAGCGACCAGCTTGCTTAATCATTTCTCCAAAAAAAGACAACATCTTAATTAATTTTATTTCATGTTCGTCAACAAAAACAAACTTTTCTGGTTCAATAGCGGCCAAACTGCCAACTTTTTTTAAAATCCCCATCGCCCTCACATATCCGTACTGAATATACGGAGCGCTGTTACCCTCAAGACTCAACATCTTTTCCCAGTCAAAGGAGATATCCTTCTCATTGCTTTGAACAAGGGTATTATAAATCACGGCGCCAATGCCAATAATCTTGTCGTCATTGGCTTTTTTAACAGCTTCTTTTAATAAATCTTCCAACAAAACAACATGACCAGTTCTTGTAGACATTTTTTCGCCTTTTAAAGTCACAACTCCATAACTTATATGCAAAAACTTATCTTTTGGATAGCCCATCAATCTTAAAGTTTCAAAAATCTGCTTGAAATAAAGCTCTTGTTCGTGTCCAGCGACATGAATAATTTTTTCTGGGTCGTATTTTTCCAGTC
>CAYICO010000008.1:0-10133 GCA_964361935.1 uncultured Candidatus Saccharibacteria bacterium | reverse complement strand
ATGAAAGGCTAAAAAATATCTGCATTAATTTAGATGACGATAAAGAGATTAATGCCGTAGTTAAGACGTTAAAAGATCGCAAATCTTTAGTGGGAGAAAAGACGGCATTATTTGAAGAAAAAATTACCACTCTATTTGGGAAAAAATTTGGCATTATGGTTAACTCTGGTTCCTCTGCTAATTTGTTAGCATTAGAAATTTTGCAACTTCCGGAAGGGTCAGAAGTCATTACGCCAGTTTTAACTTTTAGCACCACCGTTGCTCCTATTTTACAGAAAAAACTTATTCCTGTTTTTGTTGACGTAAAACCGGGATCTTATATTATTGATGTTGATAAAATAGAAGAAAATATTACTTCTAAAACAAAAGTTTTATTTATTCCGTTACTTTTGGGCAATGTTCCGGACATGGCAAGGTTAAGAAAAATTGCCAACAAGCACAAATTGATTTTTATTGAGGATTCCTGCGATACGCTCGGAGCGACCTTTGAAGGAAAACCAACCGGATCTTATTCTGATATTTCCACAACCAGTTTTTATGGTTCTCACATTATTAGCGGTGCTGGCGGAGGGGGAATGGTTTGTGTAAGTAACAAAGATTGGGCAACCGACCTTAAAGTTTTACGCGGATGGGGAAGAATGTCTTCTATTATGAATGAGTCAGAAGATATTGATAAAAGATTTAATTATAAAATAGATAACTTTATATATGACTCTAAGTTTATTTTTAATAAAATTGGATATAATTTTTTGCCGTTGGAAATTAGCTCTGCCTTTGCGTTGGAACAACTTAAAAAGTTAAAAAATTTTTCTAGTATTAGAAAAGCCAACTTTCTGCGCTTATATAAGTTTTTTGAAAAGTATAAAAACTGGTTTGAATTGCCCCAACAAAATCCTAAAGTTACTACCAACTGGTTAGCGTTTCTATTGACCATCAAAGACGGCGCGCCATTTTCTCGATTAGAAATTGTTACGCATTTAGAAAAGAACGACATTCAGACTCGTCCCATTTTTACGGGCAATGTTTTAAAACAACCCGCTTTTAAAGATATTCAGTGTCGTGCTAATAAAAATGGTTACCCAGTTGCCGATAGTATTATGAGAGGCGGTTTTGTCGTTGGTTGTCATCATGGTTTGGGCAAACAACATCTTGCTTATCTTACTTCTGTTCTGGAAAAGTTTTTAAGTCAATATAAATAATAATCTCATGAAATGTTTAGTAACGGGCGGCGCGGGATTTATTGGTTCTAATTTAGTGGACGCGTTAGTGAAACAAGGGCATCGGGTGGAAATTATTGATAATTTACTAACTGGCAAGAAAGAAAACTTAAATAAAAAAGCAAAGTTTCACAAGCTTGATATAAGAAATTTAAAAGCTATTAAGCCATTATTTAAAAATATTGATTGGGTTTTTCATCTGGCTGCTTTTCCCAGAGTTCAACCGTCCATTGAAGATCCTGTTACTTCTAATGACATTAACTTAAATGGAACTCTTAACGTTTTAATGGCGGCTCGTGATGCTAAGGTAAAAAGATTTGTTTACAGCGCTTCTTCTTCTGCTTATGGTAATCAAACATCAATGCCATTAAAGGAAAATATGCCGGCTAGTCCATTAAGCCCTTATGGGCTCCAAAAATACGTTGGCGAACTTTATTGCCGTTTATTTTATGAAATTTACGGACTTCCCACAGTATGTTTGAGATATTTTAATGTTTATGGTAAAAGACAAGCGACAGAAGGCGCTTACTGTTTGGTTATGGGAATATTTGTTAATCAAAGATTAAACGGCAAGCCAATGACTATTACCGGCGACGGCAAACAAAAAAGAGATTACACAAGTGTTGTGGATGTTGTGGCGGCTAATGTTTTAGCGGCGGAGAGCAAAAAAGTTGGGAAAGGAGAATCAATAAATATTGGCAGGGGGAAAAATTATAGCGTCAATGATTTGGCAAGAATGATTGGCGGTTCCGTTGTCTATTTGCCGCCAAGAATTGAGCCAAGAGAAACACTGGCAGATAATAGTTTGGCAAAAAAGTTATTGGGGTGGAGCCCTAAAAAAAATTTGCCGGAGTGGATTGTGAGTTATAAAAAGGAGATTGGTTTATGAAACAAAGTAAAATAATTTTTGCCCATCCGGCGATAAGGCAATATCGGCAGGGACTTTTCCGTTTATTAGACGAAAACTTAGATATAAGATTTTTGTTTACCGAGGATTATGAAGATAATTTAAAATTTTTAAGCAGTTTTTTTTTAAAAAATTGGAGAGCATTGAGATCCAAAGGCTCTCTTTTTTACTCCAAGGGAGCTTCCTGGGCTCTTCTTAAAGAAGCGCTATTTGGTAATTATGATATTTGGATTAGTTCTGTTCTAAATAGTTTTGTCACTCATTTCACTTTTCCCATTGTTAAATTGAGAGGCAAGAAATTTTTATTATTTTCTGAAGATTGGTGGTGGCAGAAAAATTTGAAATCTTTTTTGATAAGGCCTTACGCTCAATTTCTGGCAAAACATTGCGACGCTATTTTGGCGGCGGGCTCAAGAACAAAAAACTTTTTTATTGATTTAGGAGTTAATCCCCAAAAAATATATTTGGCTTATAACGCAACGATGACCCCTGAAACTAAAGAAGAGAATAAAAAAAAGGATGATGTGTTTACTATTTTATATCTAGGAAGAATTGTTAAGTATAAGGGGTTGGACGTATTGATTCGGGCCGTAAAAATACTTCAATTTAAAATTGAAAATTTAGAATTGAAAATTTTGGTAGTTGGTGACGGTGATTTTAAAAAAGATTGCGAGCAACTGGTTCGAGATTTAGATTTGAAAAATGTGGAGTTTGTTGCAACTGTTCGACCAGAAGAAATAGGATATTACTACGAAAGAGCAAGCTGTTTTGTTTTGTCAGCCAGATTCTTGTGGAGCTCTGGCGTTCCTGCGGAGGCTTGGGGATTTACAGTTAATGAAGCTTTAAGTGCCGGTTTGCCTGTTATAGCCACAGACGCTGTTGCCGCAGCAGATGATTTAATAACGGATGGTATTAACGGTTTTAAAATAAAACCCGACGACCCCGATGCTTTAGCTGAAAAAATAAAATTGTTAATAGAAAATCCGGCGACTTTGTTAAAAATGAGCAATGCGGCTAGAAATGGAATGAAAAATTTTACACCTCAAAAACAATTTGAAGTTTTTGCGCAGGCCTTGATTAATGGCGAGGAGGAAATAAAAAGCATAAAAAAAATAACCGATGAAGTTCACGGATGGCTAAGTGATGATGAGGCGGTGTCTTTATATAAATTAGCGAAGGTTTCTTCAAAAAAAGGAGCAATTGTTGAAATTGGTTCTTGGCAGGGGAAATCTACTGTTTGGTTGGCTAAAAGCGGTAATAAAGTTTATGCCATTGACCCCCATATTGGCGCTCCAGAACAAGTTGAGCAATATGGCCATAATATCCAAACGTTTGAAAAATTTAAGAGCAATATTAACAAAGCGGGCATTTTAGCAATGATAGTGCCGATTGTGAAAACTTCGGAAGAAGCTTTTAAGTCTTGGTTTGGAGCACCTATCAGCCTTTTATTTATTGACGGGTCTCACCAATATGAAGACGTTAAAAAAGATTTCCTATTGTGGTCGCCGTTGGTGATATATGGCGGCATAATTGCTTTTCATGATACGCCTGCTCCGGGACCAAGTCGGGTTTTAGAAGAATTTATTTATTCTTCTAAAAGTTTCAAAGTTGTAAAGGTAGTTGATAGTTTAACAATTGTTTATAAAACAAAATCTTTGCCGTTATTTACCTATTATAAACAACGATTTGAAGGTTTTAAAAAGTTTCTATGGAGAAAATTAAAGTCCTTGTTACAGGGACAAATTTAAGACAAAGAAGAAGAGAAATGATTTTAAATCCCCCTCATGGGATTGAGTTTAAGACTTTACAGGATTTGGCCAATATGCTTCCTGACTACGAAATTTCTAAAACTCCAGAAAAAAGGAACAATTTAATAAAATCTTTTGCGAGATTTTTAATAAAAATATTTAATATTCCTAACATTCGTTATTTGCCCAATAAATATTTACAAGGATGTGATCTTATTTATACCCCAGCGCAAATGCTTTTAAATAGAAAGCCCCATGTTATAGAAGTAGAAAATGTAGCGGCTCTGGGCTTTTATGATCTAAAGACCATTTACAAAAGAAGGGAGTTAATAAAAAAGTTTTTAAAATCACCTTGGTGCAAGTTTTTAGTCTCAATGTCAGAAGCAGGGAGATCTAGTATTGTAAATACCTTTCAAGATGATGAAATTACCGCTAAAACAAGGGTAATTTATCCATATGTAAAAATTAACACTTATCCTAAAAAGCCAAGCAATAAAATTGTACTTTTATCCTCTAATACTAAGTTCTATATGAAAGGGACAAGGGAAGTTTTATTAGCTTACGAAGAATTAAGAAAAAAATATAATAATTTGGAACTTTGGATTGTTTCTAACATCCCCAAAGAATATCTGGAAAAATATAAAGATTTTTCTGACATTAAATTTTTTCCGGCTAAATTTATGAAAGAGGATTTATATCGAGATTTTTATAGCCAATGTGATATTTTTACGCAACCTAGTTACCAAGATACTTTTGGGCTTACTTACCTAGAAGTGGCGGCTAGCGGCAAACCAATGGTTTCTACGGATATTATGGGATTAACAGAAGTAGTGGTAGATGGTTATAATGGACTGTTAATTAAGGCGCCGTTTTATATGCACAATGCTGATTTCACTTTAAAGCCAGAATATTTTCCGATGTCAGTAGTTGATACGGAGAATGATTTTTATAAAAAAATTGACGGAATAAATGTTGTAAAAAACTTGATAGAGAAGCTTTCAATTCTTATAGAAAATTCTAACTTGCGAAAAGAAATGGGGGAACATTCTTTAGAATTGGTGAAAACTAAATTTTCAGAAGAAAAAAGGAAGCAACAATTACTCGAAGTTTTTAGTTGACTTAAAGACAAAAAAGTTATACTTTGGATGATATTATGTGTGGCATTTGCGGCATAGCTTATACTGATAAATCCAAGAAAGTTGATGGAGACGAGATAAAATTAATGGCCAATTTAATGAAGCATAGGGGCCCTGATGGCGAGGGCTTTTTTATTAACGAGTCCGTTGGTTTGGGTCATAGACGATTAGCCATTATTGACCTTAGCGAAAACGGTAAACAGCCCATGTCCAACGAGGACGGCAGTATTTGGATAACTTTTAATGGAGAAATCTATAACTATCAAGAATTAAAAGAACAATTAAAAAGTAAGCATCAATTTAAGAGCAATAGCGATACCGAAGTTATTATTCATGGTTATGAAGAGTGGGGTATTGATGTTTTAAAAAAGCTTAGAGGACAATTTGCTTTTGGTTTGCATGATTCCCAAAATAATAAATTATTTTTAGCGGTGGATCATATCGGACAAAAGCCCCTTTATTATTTTTTTGATAAAAATAAAAAGAAGTTTTATTTTGCTTCCGAAATAAAGCCAATTCTGGAGTCTTCAAAAATTCCCCCAAAAATTAATTTAAAAGCCCTGCATTTATATTTTGTTCATAATTGGCGACACGTGCCGCATCCTCACACAATTATTGAAAATATTTATAAACTACAGCCGGCTAATTTTTTGGTTTTGAATCTCAATGACGGCCATTTACGCCTTGATAATTATTGGCAACCTGATTTTACCAAAACAAATTATTCTGAAGAAAAGTACAAAAATGATTATAGAAATATTGCTAAACAATGCGTTGATCTAGTGAGTGTCAGCGATGTTCCAGTCGCAGTTTCTTTGTCTGGCGGCGTGGATACAAGCACTATTGTCGCTTTAATGAATCCTAGCTCTAATGGATTAAGGACTTATTCTATTGGTTTTAATAATGATGATCCCGAATTACAGCGAGCTCGTTTTATAGCAAAAAAGTTTAATACTAATCACAAAGAAATTATTTTTAACAAAGAATCTTTTGGGGAAATGGAAGATTTAATTGGTTTATATGGCGAGCCATTAAATTTATTGCCAGTTTTACATTTATATAAAATCTGCCAAGAAGCCAGAAAAGAAGTTAAGGTTTTAATTGGCGGCAATGGAGCGGATGAAATTTTTTATGGTTACGATGGAACGGCAAAACTTAGAAGAATTAGCTTTTTCTTTAATTTTTTGGGCAATTTTGCTCGAAACAAATTTAAAGGGGCATATTATCGCATGGTTGGAAGAAGGCTGAAAAAGAATCTCTACCAAAAAAATATCTTAAATAAAATTTCCGAAGTTGATGAGGGAGAAATTATTGATTATTACAGTAAAGCCTGTAATTCCAGACATTTAATTGAGAAGGGCTACTATGCCGGGCTAATGAGCGAAAATCAACATTCGGTGACAATTGTGGCTGATTTGGCTGGCATGGCCAATTCTGTTGAGATAAGGACGCCGTTTTTAGATCACAAAATGGTTGAGTTCGCTTCCAGCGTGCCGCTTAAATTTAAAGCCGGTTCTTGGTTTGGCCGCAAATACAATAAATATATTATGAAAAAATCTATGGAAGGCATTTTGCCCAACGAAATTTTATATGCTCCTAAAATGGGGTTAGGTTACAATATTAAAATTGGCCAACTGATTATTGGTGATTGGAGATCACAGGTGGAAGAAATTTTATTTTCTGTTTTGCCAAAAACCAATATTTTTAACATGGATTTTATCAGAGAAAAGTTTATTGAACACGCAGACGAAAAAAAAGACAACAGCGCTCTGCTTTGGGGCTTGGTGGTTTTCGGCATGTGGTATAAAAAGTTGTTGCTAAATATATGAAAAAAATAGCGCTGATTTTTTATCAAGGAGATTGGGTGGCGGGCGGTTTGTGGAGATACGGCTATTCCTTGGCGCGGGAGTTTTTAAAAATTGACCCCAAAAATTCTTATAAAATAATTCATGGCCGAAATAATCCAGAAAACTTTTTGGGATTAGAAAAACAAGAAGAAATTATTCCTCTAAGAGGTTGGGGGAAAATGTTAAAGCTGCCAATGATTCTTCAGCAAAATAATTTTGATGTTGTGCATGTAACAGAAAACGCTTGTCCGTTTTTTTGGTGCGGTTCTTATAAAAAAATTGTTAATATCCATGATCTTATGCCATTGGCTTTGCCTGGAGCGGTAAATAAAAAAACATTTTTGTATTATAAGTTTTTTTTGCCGCGGGCTTTAAAAAAAGTGGACTTGATTATCACCTCTTCCCAGCATAGCAAGAATGACATAATCCGTTTTTATGGCATTAATGAAAATAAAATAAAAATTATTTATCACGGCGTGCCTGATAATTATTTTAAAGAAATTAACAGCGAAGATTTGGAAAAGTTTAAGGCAAAATACCAAATTAATGAGCCCTACATTTTATCTGTTAGTGGCATCAATTTTCGCAAGAACTTAAAAACTGTCTTGTTAGCTTACAGCCAAATGGATCAAAAAATAAAAAATACTTATAAGATTTATTTAGTGGGAAAAGCTGAGTGGGAGGCCAGAGAAACTAGAGATATTATTAAAAAATTAGGATTAGAAAATAATGTTAGGATTTTAGGAGAAGTTCCCGAAGGGGATTTGCCTTATTTTTACAAACTAGCTAAAGTTTTCACTTTCCCATCTTTGTATGAAGGATTTGGCTTGCCTATTGTTGAGGCTATGGCGGTTGGTTGTCCCGTTATATCCTCAAACGCCACTTGTTTGCCGGAAATTACAGGGGGAGCGGCAATCTTAGTTGATCCTAATGATATTAGTGGTTGGAAAGAATCAATGTCGCAAGTTTTAGAGAGTAATAAGCTCGCAAATGATTTAATAGAAAAGGGCAAAAAAAGGGCTCAACAATTTAGTTGGCAAAATTCGGCTCGTCAACATTTGGAATTATATTTTTCATGATTGATAAGTTTTTAATTTTTACTCAACGTTTTACGAAAACAGACAATATTTATTTAGCTCGCAGCGGTTTTTGGATTGCCCTAGCTACTATTGTCGCTAATGTTCTAGGAATGGTGCTGGCCGTTTCTTTTGCTCGGTTAAGCACTAAAGAAGTTTTTGGGCAATATCAAGGCATCTTGGCTTTGATTGATACATTTTTAATTCTTTCTTTTCCGGCAATTAATACAGCTTTAATGGAAGCGGTGGCTAAGGGCAACGAGGGAAGTGTTTGGCTGGCTTTAAAAAAAAGATTTACTTATAGTTTTTTGGGCTCATTAGTTTTTTTGTTATTGGCAATCTACGCTCATTATTTTTACGGCGATCTCATGCTGACTCTAGCTCTTTTTGCAGTAGCTATTTTCTTTCCTGTATATATTATTAGCAATACAATTTTTTCTTATTATTATGCCAAAAAACAAATTCGTTTTCCCCAGATTTATCAAATATTAATAAGACTCTTAGTGGTTGGCGGTTTGGTGGGAGCAATTATTTTTTGGAACAATGTTTTTGCAATTGTAACCGCCTTTCTATTGCTCAATGGACTGATGAATCTGATTTTACTCTGGTATTTTAAAAAGACGGCAAAAACAACAGGCGGTTCCGATACAAATATTGTTAAATACGGTTGGAAATTGACTGGTGCCAATCTTATACCAGAGTTTTTAAACAACTTTGATAAACTGGCGATCTCTTTCTTTCTAGGCGCTGAACCATTGGCAATTTATACTATTGCCGAAAAAATACCCAATGCGATTAAGGGTTTTTTTAAATCTTTTAGCGCTATCTTCTTTCCAAAATTGGTTTTTTTAAACAAGAATAACTTTTTGAACAAATTTAAAAATATTTACCTCTATTTAGCCTTTGTCGCAATTGCCGTTCTAACTGTTTTATTTTTGCCGATAGTGATCCCGTTACTTTTTGGTCCTAATTACCAAGATAGTATTTTTATTGGTCAACTTTGTGTTTTAATAATTTTTCCTTTTATTTTCCATCATCTTATAAGCGATTGGCTGCAAGCTCAAAAAAAAGCTCGTTATTATTTTTATTTAACCCTTGTTTATTCGTTGGGCAGCGCCTTCTTAATATATTTATTTTTATTTTTTAATAAAAGCTTAATATCGGTAGTTGCGGCTAGAATTATTATCGCTTTTATATCTTTTTTTGTTGGTTTGACATTGGTTAAAAAATCGTAGATTATGCTTTTATTATGATTAAGAGATTGATTAAATTGCCCCTTCGTTTAGTTCTTCATTTATATTTTTTTGCTCAAAAATTTCCGCCATTTTGGTATTTAACTAATAGGAAAGGTTATAAGGCTCTTAAGAAGGAACCGCCAACATTAAATATAACGCAAAAAAGAATTTTACATGATTTACGGAAAAATGGAGTGGCTCTTGCTCATATTGATGAGTTGTTTCCGGAAAAAAATTATTTAAAAATTTTCCAAACAAAATTTCAAGAATACCAAAAACAAGCTGAAGTTAAAGGTGTGAAGAAGTTTTTACGCTATGTTTGGGACAACATCCCCATTCTGGATTTTGATGATCCGAGTCTTTATCCTTTTTTAAGTTTTGCGTTTGATCGTCGCATTTTAGATGTGGTCAATTCTTACATTGGCGTTTGTTCTAGATTTATTCATTTTACTTTAAATATTACGGCGATAATAAAAGACGGCGATGTGCCCGTTCAATCACAGCGATGGCATAGAGACCCTGAAGACAAAATAATGTGCAAGGTTTTTGTTTACTTAAATGACGTTGATAAAAATACCGGCCCCTTTGTTTATCTTCGCGAGTCTCATTGTGGTGGCAAATATTGGCGAACCTTTCTTCAGAGACCGCCCGTTGGTAATTATCCGCCACTGGGAGCAATAGAAAAGAGATTTACTGACGAAGAAATAAAGATTTGCGAAGGGAAAGCCGGCACAGTCGTTTTCTGTGATACTGCCGGTCTGCATTATGGAGGCCTTGCTGCTGAAAAAGAAAGAGTAATGTTTACTGCTTCTTATTGTTCCGATGCTTGTCCTTCCTCTTTGCTTTATATCTTACCGTCAAACTTTGAAGTTCAAAAAAATAATTTAAAAAGTCTGACTGCGCAATTTGCCGTTAAAACACACGTGTCATTGGTTTCTAATTTTCTTTACGAGGTTTATAAAAAAGA
>CAYICO010000007.1:0-10533 GCA_964361935.1 uncultured Candidatus Saccharibacteria bacterium | reverse complement strand
ATACAATGGGCTTGTGAACAAGATTTCCTACAGCTTACTTATTGCCTGCTTAATTGGTATTTCGTATATAATTTATTATCAACTAGTTTTATTTCCTAAAAAATTAAAAGAGTGCAATAACATAGCCGTAATATTCGAAAAAACTCGACATTATTCAAACGATTTAACTGTTACGAATCAGGATGTTACTAGCTATATGAAGAACGTAGTAAATTGTTTGGTAGACTCAAGTAGATAAATTATAGATTTGTTAGTTATATCTTTAGTAACTTTGTTTATAGTTTTTGTTGCTTCATTTTTCTATAAACTGGTTAAATTTACCCATGTAATTTAGAAAAAACCATGATCTACTTATTTGGAATAACTCATGACATAGAACACATTCACAATGATCTTAGTGAAAAAGTTAAGGACTATTTAAAAAAAGAGTGTGGAATTTTAAACCCCAATTTAATAGTTCAGGAATCAAGTAAACAGGCGGATCAATTGAGAGGCGGGATTAATATTATTAAAGAATTATCTAATGAATTAGGATTAGAATATCTAGCTTGTGATCCCGATCTAAACGAAAGAAAAGAATTAGAGATATTAGAACCTAAAGAAATAAGCAAGCGTCTAGGATTTAGTAATTTTATCTTAATGAATTCAGATCAAGATAAACAACTTAGAGAGGAAGAGAAAAAATATCTTAAGAAAAGAGAAAGTGTTTGGCTTGACAGAATAAGACCCTATCAACAAAGAAAGATTTTCTTTATTTGTGGAGAGAAACACGTTGAATCAGAAATGTTCCCGAGCCTATTAGAACAGAATAGACTCCAATATACAATAATCTGTCAACAAATATCTTTGTTATTTAACGCCACTAATCCTAATTCTAAACTCAAACAACACTAATTTACTGCCATAGAGAACCCTTATTCCGTGAGGCAACTGGCGGAGGCCGCGCCGGCAGGGTTTTTTTGTTATCATTATCAAAAACAAAAAGCGGCGAGCTGAGCCCGTAGGCGATCGCTTCACGCTGGGAAGCGAATCGCCGGTGACTTTAGGGATAAGGGTTCTCTTTGAGAGAAATTACTTATAAAAAATTTTGTTTTCCACTCTTAAATCTATTTGGCTGGCATTTTTAATAGCGCCCTTGTCTAAATAAGATAACAAGCCAATTATATTATTTTTAGGACTAAACCTTAAGCTAAATAATATTATTTTTTCGTCGTTAGTTGTAACAATCAAATCTTGATCGTTTCTCAAAAGTAATAAATTTTTTACATCCAATTTTCCGCCTTTTAAAAACTCTATAATAACCGTCATATTTTTCCATAAATAATCATCTAAAAATTGTTTCCCAAGCGCTGGCCTAAAATCAGAAACTTCGTTAATTTTGACAATATTACCTACAATAGTTGCTGCTTCGTTTGTCACAACGCCACCATTACTAAACCAATAGCAAACATCGGGCCGCTCTTCACCCACACAAAAAACCCCATAATTTTTTATTTCATTACTTAGTTGTAGCGTGTTTGTCGGTTTTGTGGAATGATTATTCCATAAATAATAAATATTAAGAAATAAAGAGAGAATCAGAACAAAAAATAAAAACGCCAATCTCATTGAACAATTTTTTTAATTAAAGGATTAATGCGAGTAATAACCTCATAATGAGAAACTCCTAACTTTTGAGCGATACTCATCGGCACAATATCTACTTTATCCCCTATCTTGCAGTTTACGCCAGTTGCATCGATAGTAATTAGATCCATAGAAACTCTTCCCAATATCCTAACAGATTTGCCGCCAATAAATATTTCTCCTACAGAGGACAAATCCCTTGGCAAGCCATGCCAATAGCCAATGGGTACTATAGCAACTTTCGTATTTTGACCAACTCTTTCGGTGAGATCGTAACCGATATAATCCCCTTTTCTCACCTCTTTTATCTCACTAATTAAAGCATGCCAAGATAAAGCCGTTTTTAGACTTATTTTTTCTCCTAACTGAATTTCCAGTTCCCTAGATGGCCACAATCCGTAAAGACCAATACCCACTCTTACTAAATCAAGATGATATTTTTTATCAATTAAAGTCCCGGCGGTGGCCGCTATATGTTTTTTTAATTTTTTAAAACCAGCTTTTTCTAAAATCGTTATGGCTTTTTTAAACTCTGAAATTTGTAGCTCATTCAAAGTTGTGTAGTTAGCGGCGTTGGCAGAAGCAAAATGAGAATAAACGCCCACTAATAAATTTTCAATTTTCAATTTACAATTTTCAATTATTGTTTTTAAATCTTTTACGTAAAACCCTTGACGATGCATGCCGGTATCTATTTTTAAATGAAAACAAGGACGATTTTCGGTTCTTAGTTTCATTAAGTCATTTAGCGCCTCCTCATTAGATATCGTAACTGTAATATCAAGTTTTTTAGCTAATGAATATAAATGTGACAGTGTGGGGCCAAGAACCAAAATCGGTTTTTTAATACCCGCTTCCCTTAATGTTGAACCCTCAACTACACTATCAACGCAAAAACCATCAACCCCCAAATTATCTGCTAATTGAGCAAAAACAACCAAGCCATGCCCATAAGCATTAGATTTTACAACTGACCAAAGCTCCGTTTTTAACCCAATCAATTTACGAAAAACATCAATGTTATGTTTTAAAGCTTTTTTGTTAATTGTCAGCCAAACTTTGTATTTATTCACCGCCAGTAATCTACATTATCTATTTACAAAATACAACATAAATGATTAACTTACAAAAGTAATTTCACAACATTTAGAGGCGCTTCTAATGAAGACCTTGGCGTACTTTTTAAGGTTTTTGATCGGCATTGCCACCGTCCTAACTGTATTTATTGCGTTTCACCCAGAAGCACATAATAAGTATGATTTCTGGAAAGACCTGACGTCATTTAACCCGGTAACCAATCGAGTTAAAGACGCTATTGCAAATGAAGGCTTATATAAAGTTATCACCTTATATATAGTAACAGCCCCTGTTTTTGAAGAAATTGCATATAGAGGTCCTCTGTGGCTATTGTGCGTAATTTTAAGACTTTTCGGCCTTAACCATAACCACTGCAGAGGAAGAAACGCTTTGCTGTGGCCCGTCTTAGTGATTCCCACCCTAGCCTGGTCACTCCTTCACCCCTACCCGCCAATATTTCAAGCTTTTGTATTTTTAGGGGGAATATTTAACGGAACTTGTATTATCTACTTACTAGAAGAGAAATGGTCTAGGGCCTCTATATTCGGAAGCATTGTTCTTGTTATTTATATGCACGCGGTTTTTAATCTTTTTATTATACTCATAGTCCAACTATTGTAGGCCGTAGTTTTTCAAAACAGAAGGCGTTTCAAAAGCGCCTTCTTTATTCTGATAATTTTCTATAATGGCAATAATAATTCTTCCTAAAGCTAAGGCAGTGGCGTTGAGCATGTGAACATATCCCCCTTTTTCATATCTGCAATTTACACCTCTTGCTTGAAAGTCAGTTGTATTAGAACAAGAATGTGTTTCACGGTACTGATTTTGTCCGGGAAGCCAAGTTTCAATGTCATATTGCTTGGCATCTGTCCAACCTAAATCGCCAGTACAAATTTGCATCACCCGGTAATGTAACCCCAAATCTTTCATAAGTTCCTCCTGACAACTTAATAAAAATTGATGCTCCTTTTCCGAATCTTCTGGACGACTAAAAGAAAACATTTCCACTTTATCAAATTGATGAACTCGTAAAATGCCTTTTGTATCTTTCCCGTAAGAACCGGCTTCACGCCTAAAACAAGTTGAGAGTCCAACATATCTCTTTGGCAAATCCTTATCCTTTAAAACTTCGTTCATATGTAACGGTCCTAAAGTATGTTCGGCGCTACCCACTAAATACATATTGTCTTTTTTCAAAAAATAACGCTCCTCTTTCTGATCAGCAGCTAATCTGCCCATGCCGGTAAAGACTTCCGGCTTAATCATCACGGGAGGAATCACAGGAATCAATCCTTTAGCCACTAACTTGTCAAAAGCAAAACGAATTAGCGCCAACTCTAACAAAACCGCTCTTCCTTTTAGATAGCCAAATCTACTACCGGAAACTTCCGCCGCCTTTTTAACATCAATAACACCTAAACTTTCCGCTATAGACAGGTAGTCCTTTGGCTGGAAATCGAACTCTGGTTTTTTTCCAACTTCTCTTAAAACAACATTGTCAGCCTCACTCTTTCCTACTGGCGCGTCACTCGCCACAATATTTGGAAAACCGTTTAATAAGTCACTTCTTTTTTCCTCTAATTGAGAAAGCTCTGACTCTAAAGATTTGATTTTTTCTTTTATAATTTTTGATTCTTCTATTTTTCTCTCTTTACTTAATAGATTTTGTTCGGCTCTTTTTTCATCAATGCTTTTGGTCAAAAAACGCCATTTTCCATCTAGCTCCAAAAACCGGTCTACCAACTTAGGATCTTTATTTCTCGTACCTAGAGAATCTTTAACTAATTGCGCATTTTCTCTTATTAGTTTTATGTCAATCATTTTTTTATTATTTTCCTTTCGGTTTCATCAAAGGGAAAATCACTGTTTCCCTGACAGGCCTATTCATTACAATAGCAAATAACCTTTCCGAAAAACCAAAACCAGCCGATGGCGGCATGCCATATTCCATAGCCTCCAAAAAATCCTCGTCTAATCTTTGCGCCTCCTTATCCCCCCTCTCTCTTAATCGCATCTGCTCTTCAAGTCTCTCTCTTTGATCAATAGGATCATTATTTTCGGAAAAACCCTTTCCCAATTCAGTGCCACAAGCGACTACCTGAAATCTCGCAACTCTATTTTTATCATTTTCTAAACGCTTAGCCAGTGGCTCTATGTCTACTGGAGGATTAACAAGAAATGACGGCTGAATAATTTCAGGACGAATTAATTTCTTATATAAGAGATCAATAATTCTTCCCCTACCCAAATCTTTTTCCGGCCTCAAGTTACAATCAACGGCTTTTTTATACAAATCATCTTTACTAACACTTTCTAAATTTAATCCAACTTTTTCTTTAAAAAGATCGTAGTAATCTAAAACATCCCACTTCTTTCCCCAGTTTATAGAGTTTTCTCCATAAACAGTCGCCAAACCGCCAGTAGTTTTTTCTATAACATCTTTATACATACTCTCTACAAATTTCATTAGGCCGTTATAATCTTGATAGGCCCAATAAAACTCACATTGGCCGTAGTCTTGCAGATGTTCTTTATCAATGCCTTCATTTCTAAAAATTCTTCCTATTTCAAAAATTTTCTCTAAATTACTGACAAGAACTTTTTTTAGAGGCAACTCTAAAGAAATTCTAAGATAAAAATCTTTGTCTAAGGCATCGTGGTGAGTAATAAATGGCTCGGCATCAGCGCCACCCGGCACAGATTCTAAAACAGGGGCCTCTACTTCCAGAAAACCTGCTTTTTTTAAGTAAGATCGGCAAGCATCCCAAAAAATAGATTTTTTCTGAAAAATATCTCTAACTTCCGGATGAAATAATAAATCTAAATATCTTTTTCTTAAACGCAACTCAACGTCTTCAATACCAGACCACTGATCTGGCAACGGCCTGATAGCTTTAGACAAGAGCTTAAAACTCTTAGCTTCAACACTAACCTCGCCTTTTAATGTTTTAAAAACATTTCCGCCCGCCTCAACAAAATCACCAATATCCAGATTGTTTTTAAATAATTCGAAGTCAGAAATATTCTCCTTTTTTACGACAACCTGAATTTTACCTGTAGCATCATAAACATCAACAAAAAAAACACCGCCCTGCGCTCTAAAACCCATTATTCTTCCGGCAACAAAAACATCCTCCTGACCTAACTTTATATTTTCCGCAAAATGAGTGCGCTTAGTTTCGGCCAAATAAGGAGAGTGGCCACCCTCCTTTAAATTGTTTAGTTTTCTTAAACGCTCCTTTATTAGATCATCTAACATCTAATACTTATTCTACACTAATAATTTTATAAGTAACCTCCCCTTTTGGTGTATTAACTTTTACCACATCACCAGCTTTTTTATTTAAAAAGGCCTTCCCCAAAGGAGATTCATTAGATATAAGACCAGCTTCCGGTTTTGATTCGTTAGAACCGACGATAGAAAACTTCGATTCCTTGTCATCCTTTTTTACATTCACAGTAGAACCAACCTGTACTGTTTTATCGCCCTCATCTTTCTTTATCAAGACAGCGTTCTTAACCATTTCTTCTACTTCAAAGATTCTAGACTCAACTATTGATTGTTCTTCTCGAGCTTCAACATACTCGGAATTCTCTGACAAATCGCCAAGCTCCTTTGCTCTTCGTAACCTATCCGCGACTTCCAGTCTTCTTTTGGTTTTTAATTCAGTCAGCTCTTTTTTTAATTCCTCCAGTCTTCCCGCAGTTAAATAGTGTTTTTCGTATTCCATATTTTTATAATTTTTTAATATCCTTAATAAATATATTTTATTCCTAAGTCTGAAATAATAATGAGGAAATGTCAACCTTGGGTTTTCATTTCTAAGAGTCAATCGTCCTGACGCTTACAGTTGTTTGTAAATTAGTAACAAATGATTCTAAAGAAGAACCTTTAGCACTTACGCCTAAACCAATCGTAACTCTAGTAGAACGGCCATCGTTCAATCCCTCCCCCAAAAGACTAATATTAAAGTAACTCACATTAACATTGCTAGCAGTAATAGACTTTCCATTTTTTTTAATACTACCCAAATCTAATTCATAAGTTACTGGTTCTTCTAAGTAATTAGTAAAACTTAACTGACTTCCATTAGTAGAAAAACTCCTTCCCGTTCGTATTTCCCTAATCATTTGTTCTAAAGCTAAACTGGCATTGTCATTGGCCGCCATTAACGAAACAATTTGCCTTTGAGTTCTTAAAGACTTTATAAAAACCCCAGAGGCAACAGAAACAACAACGACAAATAAGCTTATCGCCACTAAAAGCTCTATCATTGTGAATCCCCGTTTTGATTGAAAATTGAAAATTGAAAATTGAAAATTCATATTACTGTCTCCAATTAAAAAAGTGATCTTCTAAATTAATTTCAAATTTTCCTCCGCCCCTAGTGATCCATTTCACATTAGAGTTCACTCTCATCGTTTGGCCATCCTCCGAATTATCAATAGTAACTTCTCTTTGAAAATTAGTTGGCTGAAAATCACCATAACTATAAAACCCATCAGATGGATTAAAGCTTAAAAAACGGTCCTCCTTAGGAGATAAAGTCAAACTTTTATAATCAATTTCGTACTCTCCGTCGCCAACTCCAGCATTCCAAGGCCTCTCCTGAATTAAATTATTATCCAGCAAATTTTTAACAATCTCTATGCCTTCTGCCCCCAAATAAGCCGCCTTCACGCGATCAGAGACGACTCTGTTTAAACTTAGAGATCGCGAAAGTAAAGAAAAAATACCCAACAAGCCAACCGTCACTATCATAATAGCTATGATTGATTCAACTAAAAGATAACCTCTTCTATTGTGAACTAATTTGACCAGCATTGTTTATTAAAATATTCGCTTTGGAATTTTCATCATTAGTGGACAAGCCGATTTCCGCTTCGTCTAAAGATTGACCGCCATCTAAATAAACTTGAGGGTCTGGAGGAGCAAAGAAAATATCCCTAACATCCAAACGATAAAACTTTAAAGCGGGATCTAAAACATTGGACTCGCTCTCAATTTTTTCGCCCAGTGAAGATCCGGAAAAAATATGGTCGCTGTTGCGGCAATTGCTTGATAGGTCCTTATATATAAAATATTCACGCTCTTCAAACGCAATGCCATAACCACAGGCTGGTTCTTTTTCTACAAAAGTGTTTAAAGCAAGAGACTTTGTTCTTAATATGACATTAATGAGTTTAGCTTTTTCTCTTAGTAAAATAATCTGACGCTCTCCCGTCCTATTGTAAAGAACCAAAACGGTTATAAGAAAAGTGAGGGTGCTTATGACAATAAGCATTTCTATCAGGGTAAATCCCTTTTTGCTCTTTATGTCCACATCAATATTCTATCTTATTTGACCCATTAAGAAAAAGCTGGTAGTATCTTGCCAGTTTGTTGAGATCCTAACGAGAGGGAAGCGTGAACCTAAAAGAAAGGGTGATGTTGGGTTTGAAGTATGGATTACTCATAGTAGTTTTTTCTTCAATTACAAATGTCTTGTACTATACGGCAACGAAATTTTTGGGATCAATGCTCCCAGAAGACAGATCAATATCCATCGAACTTGAGCTTTTAGAGAAAGTCTCTCAAAACACATACATTTTACTGTTTGTAATATTATTTTTGACTGTATTGGGGCCATTCTTTGAAGAGGGCTTGTTCCGTTGGCTGCCAATTACGATAATAAGACGTTTTACAAAAAACAAAGTTGCCGTATGGATAGTGATAGTTTCCTCCTCTGTCCTTTTTGGCTTAGCGCATGGAGAGCCGCTGGCCATGTTTGTAGCTGGCTGTAGCGGATTAATGTTGTCACATGTCTTTTTACGTGGCGGCATAATTTCTTCATGGGTTGCCCATTCATTCATTAATATTGTCGCAACTGCGCTTTTACTAATTCAATTCTATTACAAATAAACCCGGCTTGACCGGGTTTTTTAAACCAAGCTAAAATACCAGTTTAATAGTTGGTAACCACAAAAAACTTCCAGCCAGAAGCCAATAACCAGAAATGGCCCAAAAGATACCATTGTTTTTAACTTTTTCTTTTTAAAAAGAAGCAGTAAAGAAGCCCAAATGCCACCAACCAAAAAAGCTAAAGCTAAAGCTAAAATTATATCTGGCCATCCCAATATTAAACCCATGGCGCCAGCCAGTTTCACATCCCCCATCCCCATAGCCTTTCCCCAACTCAAAAGAACGATGGCGCCAAGAACGGCAGCGCCAATAAACGCCCCAAGCAAATGATTAGACAAAATACTTCCCGGTCCCGGAAACCACTCGCTGTAATTTTTTAAAAAAGAAGTGGAATTGAAAAATATTAAAACAAAACCCATGACACTTAAAAAGATATTAATACCATCGGGAATAATCATTTGACGTAAATCAATAATAGACAAAACAATCATTGCCAAAGCAATTAAGAGCCAGACAATGGCTAATATTTCACGATTTTCATTTAACGGAAAAGAATAAAATTTATAAAAATAAATCGGCAACAAAAAAGACAAGCCAGTTAGCAGTTCCACTATCGGATACTGCCAAGATATTTTTTTGTGACAACCACGACACCTGCCACGCTGGACTAAAAAACTTATTACAGGAACAAGCTCAAACCAGCTTAATGTTTTTTTACACTTAGGACAAAATGAGCGCCCGCCTAAAGAAAGGGTCCCGTATCTAAAACCCATTACATTAAGAAAGCTTCCTATTATAAGACCGAATAAAAATAGGCTAGAATTTAATACAGTAAAATCTGTCATCTTCACTAGCGGGACCGCAATCAACAGAATTAAACTGCATGCCATCAACATCTTCACGCAACACAGAATTATTTTTATCTTCTAAAACAGCCTTCAGAACATAGCTCTGGCCATCGCTTGCGTATTCATAAGAATGCGCCCTGTCAGGATCGCTGGGAATATTTTCAATGCCAATACCGGCATTCACCAGCTCATTTTGAACGCCACTCCAATCGCTTGGCGGCGGATAATATCCAGTTTTACTGTAATAAAGTTCTAGTCCGTTCTGCACAGAACGCAGGTCGGCTATTCGTCTAGTATCACGGCCTCTTTGCCTGAAAGCCCCCAAACCAACCAAAATCACTGACGCCAAAAGACCTATGATAAATATAACGATTAAAACTTCTATTAAAGTAAAACCTGACTTCTTAGACATGAATGTATTTTAAAATACTTGAACTAAATTGTAAATTGGTAAAAGAATTGCCGCGAATAAAAGCCCAACCAGTCCTCCTATTAGAACCATCAAACTTGGCTGGATTAATTCAACTAAGTTCCCCACCAAACTGTCTACTTCTCTGGTATAAAACTGGGAAACTTTATCAAACATCTCTGATAAACGACCGGTGCTTTCCCCAACCGCTATCATCTGACTTACTAAGGGAGGAAAAAGGCTTTCGTGTTCTTCAAGAGATTGTGAAAGCAGTTGACCCTGACGAATTTTATCGGCCACTTCGTGCAAAACATCACGATAATTGATGCTTGCGGTGGTATGACCGCTTATCTCTATTGCTTGAGCTATGGGAATGCCGCCTTTAATGAGAACGCTGGTTGCTTCGGCAAAACGAGCGACATAAGATTGTTTAAATAAACGACCAATTACCGGTAAACTCAATAACAACTGATCATAAATAACCTTACCTTCATCGCTGTGAAAATAATCGAAAACCAGAACAAACAACACTAAAAGGACGAAAATTATTGCAAACCACCAATTGGCCAAAAAATTTCCCATAGCTAAAAAGATGGTCGTAATTAGAGGAAGGTCTACCTTGGCATCACGAAAGATTGGTTCAATCTGCGGAAAAACCAATCCCATTAAAA
>CAYICO010000006.1:0-10638 GCA_964361935.1 uncultured Candidatus Saccharibacteria bacterium | reverse complement strand
TAAAACCGGAATCCCCTTAACCGCCACGCAAGATATTCATTATCTAAAAAAAGAAGACGCTCACTATCACGATATTTTATTGGCAGTTGGCACCGGAAACAAATTAGTTGACACTAATCGCCTAACTCTTAAAATGGATGATTTTTCTATGACTTCTCCTCAAGAAATGCTAGAGCGTTTTGGCGATATTCCGGAGGCAGTGGAAAATGCGGCCAAGATAGCCGATAATTGTAATGTTGAATTAATTTTAGGTAAGCCAATTCTCCCCTCTTTTCCTTTACCAGAAGGAGAAACGGCTAATTCCTTTCTAAGGAAAATAGTTATAGAAAAATTATCCCAGCGTTATGAAAATATTACCCAAGAAATTAAAGAGAGAATTGAATACGAGCTGGGTGTTATAGAAAAAACTGGTTATGCGGCTTACTTTCTTATCGTTCAAGATTTTATCAATTGGGCTAAAGAGAGAAAAATTATTGTGGGGCCGGGCAGAGGTTCGGCGGCCGGTAGTATCGTTTCTTATATCTCCGGAATCACTGACGTTGATCCCCTAAAGTTTAATTTACTCTTTGAGAGATTTTTGAATCCCGATCGTATTCAAATGCCTGATATTGACGTTGACTTGGCCGACTTGAGACGTAATGAAGTAATGGGATATCTAAATGAGAAATACGGTCGTGATAATGTAGCGCACATTATCACCTTTGGAACTATGGCGGCCAGAGCCGCCATTCGTGATGTGGGCAGAGTCTTGGGTGCTCCGTATTCTTTTTGTGACAGGATTTCCAAAATGATTCCTTTTAACCAAGATTTGGAGGCTTCTTTGGAAAGCGTTCCAGAGCTGGCTGAAATGTATAAAAATGATCAATTAGCTAAAGAAGTAATTGACGGAGCGAAGCATTTAGAGGGCGTGGCGCGCCATGCCTCTGTTCATGCTTGCGGGACAGTGCTTAGTAAAGAATCTTTAACGGAATACTTGCCATTGCAGTATGCTCCGCAAGATCCTGACACGATTATCACGCAATTTGAAATGCACAGCGTCGAAGATTTGGGCTTGTTAAAGATGGATCTTTTAGGTTTAAAAAACTTAACTATTTTAGAAGAAGTCACTCGGCTGATTAAAGAGGGCGGCAAGGGAGAGGTTGACGTTAATCACTTGCCTTTAAACGATGAAAAAACATTTACGATGTTGCAGGATGGAGATACGACTGGCGTATTTCAATTCGAAAGTTCTGGGATGAGACGTTATATGAAATCTCTCCAGCCGACAGAACTTGAAGATTTGGTTGCTTTGGTGGCCGCTTATCGTCCCGGCCCCATGGAACTTATCCCATCCTTTATTAAGAGAAAGCATGGTCAGGAGAAGATTACCTATTTGCATCCAAAACTGGAGCCAATCATGAAAAACACTTATGGCATAGGAATCTATCAGGAGCAAATGATGCAGATTGCTCGTGATTTAGCAGGATTCACTTTGGCGGAAGCCGATACTTTGCGTAAGGCTATAGGAAAAAAGATTAAATCGCTTCTTGATACACAGCAAGAAAAACTTATTAATGGCATGGTGAATAATGATATTGATCCGGTTATTGCTAAGGCCATTTGGGATATGTTTCCCCCTTTTGCCCGTTACGGCTTTAATAAAAGCCACGCCGTTTGTTACGCGTATATTGGTTATCAAACTGCTTACTTAAAAGCCCATTATCCAACCGAATTTATGACAGGTCTTTTAAATGCTGATGCTGGTGATGTTGAGAGGGCGGCTTTTTTGAGTAGTGAGTGCGCGAAAATGGGAATAAAAATTCTCCCGCCTGATGTAAACAAAAGTTGGTCTAGTTTTACTCCCGGAGATCACACTATACAGTTTGGCTTATTGGCTATCAAAAACGTTGGTCAAAACATTGTTGGAGCTATCATTGCGGAGAGACAGAATAATGGCCCATTTAAAAGTTTGTCAAATTTTATTTTTAGGATTCAACACAAAGACCTCAATAAAAAGTCCTTAGAAAGTTTGATTAAGTGTGGCGCTTTAGATTCTTTTGACATTGGAAGGGGCGTCTTGTTAGCTAACTTAGAGGACTTTTTGAGGTTTAATAATAATATGAAAAAACAGCGAGCGAGCAATCAAACGGGGCTTTTTATTCAGGATTTTTCTCAAACATCATTTAAGTTAAAGTCAGCGTCGGATGCTCCAGCGTCGGAAAAGTTAGCATGGGAAAAAGAGTTGTTGGGTTTGTATATTTCCGATCATCCGTTAAATTCTTATCTTCAAAAAATAAAAAATATACGGGCAACGCCGCTTAAGGATGCGGTGTTAGTGAAGTCTGAATTGCAGGACATCGTAATTGCTGGGTTAGTTACGAGAGCGCAAAAGATAATTACAAAAACGGGGAAACCAATGCTTTTCGCAAAAATAGAAGATTTTACTCACAACATGGAAGTAATAGTTTTTCCTGAAGCTTTTACTAAAACGATGAGCGCGTGGAGAGAAGGCGCGGTGGTGGGTATTTTGGGGAGGATGTCGTGGCGTGATGGCGAGCCAAAGTTGATTTGTAATAACGCAAAGGAGTTGTAGGGTTAATCTTGCATTAATTATCTGAATATTGTACAATGTCGTAGCGTTTTGTTACTTGACAACCCAATTTCAGGAGAGGGAAAAATGTACAACTCTGACAAGTCTTTCATTAAACCTATGATTTTGGTTGTTGGTTTGGGATTAGTTTCTGTCTACATGATGCTTGCTACACTGAATCACTTTGCCTTTCCGGGACAGTTGGCGCAAATAGAACAGCTTCGTAAGGATGTTAATAGTCAATTAGTTCAAGATAGTTCTTCAACAAATATGGAAGATGTTTTAGGACAAGTGACCCAGTGGAATCAAATCATTGCCGCGATTAAACAATATAATCAGTATTGGTGGTCTGATATTCTGTATCCAGACAAATGGAATGATGTAGAATTTATTAGTCTACATAAATGAATTGCCCCGAAAGGGGCTTTTGTTTTATCATTGATTCATGCAACATCGAGATCATCGTGAGTTGGGGCAGTTAATGGATTTATTTTCTTTTCATGATATTGCGCCGGGTGCTCCTTTTTGGCATCCCAAGGGAATGATTATTTTTCGTGAATTAGAAAAGTTGGGCAGGCAGATTAACGATAAAAACGGCTATCAAGAAATATCTACTCCTATAATGGTCAAGACTGAAGTTTTTAAAAAATCTGGTCATTGGGATCATTATCGCGATAATATGTTTTATTTTACGAATCCTGTTGACGATAAAGAGCAGTTGGCTATCAAGCCCATGAACTGTCCGGAGTCCACTTACATTTTTAACGCTAAAATAAGAAGCTATCGTGAATTACCTTTAAGGTTGGCTGAAATTGGCAGACTGCATCGCAATGAACTATCGGGCACTCTTGGAGGAATGTTTAGGGTGAGGCAAATTACGATGGACGACGCTCATATCTATTGTTGTCCTGATCAAGTTGAAGAAGAAGTAAAGAATAAAATTGATATTTTTGAAAAGTTTTACGCTGTTTTTAATATGAAGCCTAATTATGTTTTGGCGACAAGGCCAGAAAAATTTTTGGGTGATAAAAAAGATTGGGATAAAGCAGAAAACGCTTTAAAAAATGCCTTGCAGGCAAGTAATACCAAATATGAAGTTAAAGAAGGCGATGGCGCTTTTTACGGACCTAAAATAGAGGTTCATTTGCGTGATTCTCAAGGGCGTGATTGGCAAATGGGTACGGCGCAATTAGATTTGGTAATGTTACCCAAACAATTTGATGTCAATTACATAGACGAAGACGGGCAGAAAAAAATGCCATGGGTGATTCATCGGGCAATTTTCGGTTCATTTGAGAGATTTATTGGAATGCTTTTAGAGCATCTTGATGGTAATTTGCCGGCATGGCTTTCCCCTATGCAAGTATCGATCATAAATGTTGGAGAAAAGCATTTTAACTATGCCCAAGAAGTAAAATGTAAGTTGGAAAAAATAGGGGTGAGAGCAAGTTTAGAAGAACAAAATCTCACTGTTGGTAAAAAGATAAGAGAGGCTGATATGCAAAAAATTCCATTGATTATTATTGTTGGTGATAAGGAAGTTGAAAACAAAACAGTCAGCTTAAGGGAGGGCGGTGAAGATAAGGGAGTTTTGGAATTGGATAATTTTCTAAAAATTGCGCTGAGAAAAGCAATCCCCCCTTCTTTTTTAAAAAAATAAGGGGGGGTTATGGCGCTATCCAAACCTCTTTGAGAATAATGCTGGGATAGTTTTCGTCGTAAACATTAATGACGATTCCAACAACTTTGTCTTCCTTTCTGATTAATCTTTTCACAATCCATTTTTCCCCTACTTCCAATCTTTGCCAACAATCATCAACTTTAATAATAGTGCTCATCGCTTTTGCATTGCCTTGTTCCCACCACATTTGCACATACGGACCATTCCCAAAAACCCTTACAAGGCGCGCGTATATTATTTCGTCGCTGCCGAAATTATTCCTGTAAGTCCTTACTGCCATGACTAATTTATCAAGTTTTTTTGTATTTAATTTTTCGTCAGTTTCCCAAGTAAATGCTTTAACGTTGTCTGGATCATATCTATAATACCAATACGTTGCTTGAATATATTCCCAATTTTTTATATCTATTGCATTGGTTCCGTTTTTTGGTTTCATGGCTAAAATTCAACAGAAGGAAATTTTTTAGTGGTCGTATGGAGTCTATCCGGTTTGCTGTCGTTTTTATCAATTATCCGAAATTCAATCCTCTCAATAATTCCTTTTTCTCGATTACCAAAAAGATGAAATCTGCCTATTCTTTCGTTTTCATCCAATTCCCACCAATCTCTTTTTCCTCTTACTAATGTGCGAGAATGTTTTAGGTCAATATCGTACACTGTTTTTTCATAAACCACTATTGGTCCGTGCTCAAATAAACAAAGTAGAGAAATATCTACTTCTTTTATAGCGGTTTCGTCGCCAATAATTACCGCGCTGAATTTATAGGACCATCCTAATAAACTGCTTTTTGAGACCATTGTTGGCCTGACTTCCACTAATTTTATCTTATTGTCGCTACCAATTTCATATTGGAGAGCCTTCTTACTTCTGAACTGCCATGGCGGATATGGGTTAGATAAATTCACCGTAACGGGCTTTACGATTTTCATTAGTCGCCTCCTTATTCTTTTAAAAAGGTTCTACTTAAGTCTAAGAATACATAACTTTTCCTATTTTAAAAGATCCTCAAAGATTTTCTTTAATATCTGCGGATTTGCCTTTCCTTTTAATTCTGACATTGCCCTGCCAATGAGAAACTGAATAGATGTTTTTTTGCCCTTTTTATAATCCTCTATGGCATTAGGATTTTCTTTTATAATTTTTTCTGCTAATTGTTTTAAGCGTCCGATATCTGAAATTTGTTGCATTCCCCCCTCTTTAATTATTTCATGAGGATCCAGTCCCGTTGCAAACATTTTTGTGAGTACGTCTTTGGCGGTACGACTGGAAATTTCCTGCGTAGCTAAGAGATCAATCAAATGCGCAAAGTCTTTTGGAGAAACTTTTATATCGGTTATTAAAATTTCGTCTTTTTTTATAAAACCCCAGAGGTCTGATGTTAAATAATTATAGAGTAAAATAAATTGGTTGTTGTCTTTTAACTCTGAAGTGGCTTCTTCAAAATATTTTGCGGAAAACCTATCTTGTATCAAAACGTCCGCCTGTTCTGCGGATAATTTGTATTCTTTAATAAAGCGTTCTTTCTTTAACATCGGCAGTTCCGGAATGTCCAGTTTAATTTGTTCAATATTAAAAGCGCTAGCTGTCAGTGGTGGCAGATCCGGTTCCGAGAAATAACGATAATCGTGGGCCTCTTCCTTGCTCCTTTGTGATATGGTGGCTTGCTTGCTTTCATTCCATCCTCTGGTTTCCTGAATAATTTTCTTCTTTTTTTCTAATAATTCTTTTTGTCTTTCGTATTCGTAATTAATTGCTCCCTCTAAAGATTTAAAAGAATTAATGTTTTTAACCTCCACTTTAGTTCCCATGGAAATAGAAATATTTGCTTCTAATCTCATTTGCCCTTTTTCCATGTCGGCGTCTGATATTTCCAAGTAGCGAAAGATGAGCTGTAATTGTTTTGCAAACTCTGCCGCTTGTTGAGCGCTGGTTATGTCTGGTTCTGTAACTAATTCCATCAAAGGTACTCCAGAGCGGTTATAATCTACCAAGCTTGCGTCTTTAATATGGGTTAATGTTCCAGTGTCTTCTTCTAGGTGGATTCTTCTAATACGAACACCTAATAGTTTTCCGCCAGTTACGAGAGGTTCATCGTATTGGGAAATTTGATAACCTTTTGGCAG
Source organism: uncultured Candidatus Saccharibacteria bacterium (assembly GCA_964361935.1). Lineage (GTDB taxonomy): Bacteria > Patescibacteriota > Minisyncoccia > UBA6257 > UBA11618 > CAZATK01. Next base: position 4,264 of record CAYICO010000006.1, on the reverse strand, counting down.
ATCAGGGTAAAAATAATTCTTACGGTCAAACTTAGTTCTGCCTTTTTCTATAATTTTTCCTTCCAAGGCCAAGCCAACTTTAATAACGCTTTCTATGGCTTTTCTGTTAAGTGTTGGCAGTGTACCGGGATGGCCAACGCAAATTGGACAGATGTTAATGTTAGGATGATGCTCGTCAGGATCATTAAGACAATCGCAAAACATTTTTGTTTTGGTCTTTAGCTCGGCATGAATTTCCAAGCCGATCGTTAAGTCATTCATATATAGATAAATTAAAGCAAAAATGTTTTAATATAGCCAGAACCTTGATATTTAAGGAGCTTGGCCGTGGATCCATTTGAATATCTCTCGCCTCACTACAAATTTTATTACCCGGATATGGTTATGAAATGGGGTAACGATTGTCTGGTTAGTGATCAATATGATAATCCCTATATTGATGCTACAAGTGGCTGGGGAGCTTTGGCGTTTGGGCATTGTAATAAAGATATTCATGAGGCGGTTGTTCAGCAATTAGAGAAGCTTGTTCATACTTGTGGTTGTAACTTTAATCATTATCCTCAAAATATTTTGGCTAAGTTGTTGCATGCCAGAATGCCGCAAACCGACACATGGAAACTATTTTTTACCAATAGTGGCGCCGAATCTATAGAAGGAGCAATGAAGTTGGCCAGATATGTTACTAAAGGCAAAAAACCAGGATTTATTGCCTTTCAAGGCGGATTTCATGGAAGAACTTATGGCGCAATGAGTTTAGGGTCTGCCTTTCCTAAGTTAAGAGAGGGATTTGAGCCTCTTTTGTCTGGAGTAGAAATTTTTCCTTATAATGATCCGCAATATTTAAAGGAAAATATTAGAAAAGACATGGCGGCCGTTTTTGTGGAGCCGGTACAGGGAGTTGGAGGTTGCAAGGTTGCAAGTAAAGAATTTATGCAAGCAATTCGTGATTTTTGTTTCCATACCGGTTCATTAATGGTTGTGGACGAAGTGCAAAGCGGCGTTGGTCGTACTGGCAAATTTTGGGCTTTTGAGCATTCTGGCGTTGTTCCCGACATTATTTGCTCTGCAAAGGCATTGGGCGGAGGCTTTCCTCTAGGCGCGGTAATTTCTAAAAAATATTACATGAATTGGCCGGCTGGTGTTCATGGCAGTACTTTTGGCGGTCATCCGGTAGCGTGTATGGCCGGTAGCGTTGTTGTAAAAAAGGTAACGGAAAGTTTTTTAAAAAAAGTGGCAAAAAACAGCGCTCTCCTTAGAGCGGGCTTGGAAAAATTATTTGGCAGTCATAGGGTTAGCGGTCTTGGATTCATGCTGGCAGTAGATATTGTTGATGCGGCAAAAAGAGATGAGCTGATGCAAAAATGCAAAAAGAATGGGCTTTTAGTTTTGCCGGCAGAACCCGCGGCGATTAGATTACTACCACCGCTTAACTGTCCCGTTTTTGTTTTAAAACAAATATTGATAATTCTAAAAAATAGTTTGTAATAATATCCCCTGCCGATTGGCAGGGGTTTAAATTTTACATAAGTCTCTTAAACAGTTCTTCCGGATTGGGAATCGCTTCGTGAATGAGCTTGCGCGCGCATGGTTCTTCATATAAATCGTTTGGATAATGTCCCATTAATGTTCTGGCATCTAATGAGTAACAAAGTTTACCCGCCATTGCGGCGGCAAAAAGCTCCCCGGTAGTATTTACTCCGAGATATCCATCTTTATTAAATATAAAGCAGACATCGGCTACCCTTACTTTGCGAAACAAATGGTCATAAACTTTACCAGCAACTACAGTTCTGTAATCTGGATTTGCCAATCGGTCTTTTTCGTGAGCATGTCTTCCAAACTGACTTTCTAACTCATCAAAGTTTGGTTCTAAAATTACTAAATGTTGATTTTTATCTTGTGCTAATTTTTTTAAACTATTAATAAATTCTCTTAACTCCGATGCGAATCTTTGACTTGAACAAAAAACTACACTCTTCATTACTTTTAAGAATAAAGAATTATGAATTATGAATCAAGATAAATAAAACACTTTTTGTTCTCTTTAATCAGCTAAACATTTTCTAAATCTCCCTTCACTGAGTGCTCCGACTCGAAAAAGAAACTCGCTCATATACGCTAATTTACCCGCCTTGCAGCGAGGCAGGCCACCCTGCCGTAAAGCGGGTGCCCGGATAAATTAGCTATTCGCTCGTTTCTTTTTATATACTCATCTCCGCACATTCGTTCAGAGAGACTATAGAAAATGTTTTTATATAGAAGGGGGTGGCTGGTGTTTGTTGAGAAAGGCGTCTCGGAAGCCGAGCGGGCATGGTATCCCGAGCCGAGTCGAGGGATGAGCGAGGCTGAGAGGCCGAGTGGTGATTTTCTCGCTGGAGAAAATCAACCACGTACTTTCGAGACAAATACCAGACAGGACCCCCTTTGATTGAGGGGGGATGAGGAGAGGAGAGGATAAACAAAAAGCCCTCATTTCATGAGGGCTATCATTGGCAGAATCATCTCAAACCAAGCAGGATCATAATCTTTTCTTAAAACGTAATCGTAGATTTCTTCTACCGAAAGCCATTTAACGAATTTGTGCTTATCTGGCTCCATTAATTTTACTTCACCTTCGTACCAGTCAATATTATACACAAACCACTCATGACCGTTGCAGTTGGGTGATGCTTTGCAAGTATTGGGAAACACCCTATGAAGTATTAATTTGCATCTTACCATCTTCAGATCGCTTTCTTCTCTGACTTCTCTCACTAAAGCATATGAAGGTCCTTCGTCTTCTGGATCAATATGTCCAGCTACAAAAGCTAAGCCAACTGGATGCTTGAGACGATATAGACAAAGGTATTTACCCTCTGCGTTTTTGATAATTGCCCCAACGCTTTTTCCGGGACAGAGGTTCATTTCATCGCTCCTTTCTCTTGAGGATTAGGCCAATCTCTTCACCAACTCCTCCGGCGTTTCAATAATCTCTGTAAAAAGAATGTCACGACAAATTTCAACTGGTTCTGGTTGCAAACCATATATAACCATATCCCTTGCGTGAGCGAAGCCAATTTCTAATGTGGTATTGATTCCTATATATCCGTCTTTATTGTACACATAACAAACATCCGCCTTGCGTAATCGTTCAAAGTGCTCAAAAACCATTCCCGGGACCTTATCCCTATAAGACTTTGATTCCAACCTTTCCTCTTCCGGCTTGTTAATCATTTCTTTTCTGTGTCTTTCGAAATTTGGCTCAAACACGACTGGCACGCCTAATTCTCTTAATTTTTTGGCAAGCGCCTTAATCTCATCCTTAAATCTCTGAGATCCGCAGACGCAAACAGATTTCATGTGATTGTCTCTCATTTTCAATAGTTCTATAGGAACTATAACCAAAAGAACGCATAAAACAATAATTGACATACATTACATTGTATGTTATAATACGAGCAATGAAAGGCTTGATTTTGGGCATAGTTTTAATAATATTTTTCCCAGTGCTTTATACAAATACATCTCATGCAAAATATATGGGTGTTTGCAGTGGCGAAAAATTATCTTCCTTTCAAGGGGCGACTACTCACACTCGCATTGTTAAAGGACAAAAAGTTACCATTTTTTGTCCTTCTAAAACTCTTGCTGATCCGATAAATAGCGTGCCTATTTGGTTTCAACTTCCAATACAAAATGTATTTATTGGAGGTGGTTTGCAATTTGCGGTTTCCGCTCTTGATCCGGACCACGAGCAATTAACTTACAGCGTTTTAAATTTACCTGATGGCGCTTTGTTTGACAGCGAATCCAGAACATTTACTTGGATTCCAGAAACAGATCAAGCTGGTGTCCACTTAATCAATTTTAGAGTTTCGGACAAGTTATTGTCTGCTGACATGAAAGTAGAAATAGATGTTTATCCGCGTTCTTTTTCTATTTACCCCATTGTTAGCATGTTAAACTTTTTTAGCATTAAACCGCCTTCAGCCGTTAATGCTGGAGAATTGTATATAACAACCTTGCAAGTAAATGGCGGTACCGACTTATTCTATAGAATTGTTAATGGGCCGAAGGGGCTTGTGATTGATAGAGGCTTTGGCGTTGTTTACTGGACTCCTAACAAAGATCAGGCGAGACAAGAGCCTTATCTGGTAACTGTTGGAGTTAATAATGGCAAGGTTGAAGTCACAAAAAGCTTTTATATACAAGTTAACAGTAATAACTAAAGGGGTCCTGTCTGGTATTTGTCTCGAAAGTACGTGGTTGATTTTCTCCAGCGAGA
>CAYICO010000005.1:0-11185 GCA_964361935.1 uncultured Candidatus Saccharibacteria bacterium | reverse complement strand
TCTTTTAAAACCAAAGTGCTTGGTAACGACGACTCCTCTTCTGAACAAATCCTGCGAATCTCCGTCATAAGACATCGGCACTTCATACGCGCCATGATTTTCTCGCCATCGTTTCAATTCATACAACCGTTCATTAGTTGCCTCCGGATTAACTTCTTCCAAATTCAAGGATGGTTTGTTTTGATCCCGCAAAAAACCAACTTCAATTATGCCAGCCGCCAAATCGTGCAATCTCTTGTCCACTAACTGCTGAATAATAAAATGTTGTTCTGGATCAGTGTTAACCAGAAAATAAGGATCAAGACCAAAAATGTTACGAAATTCGCTTCTAAAACCGGCTTCTCTTGCCGCATGCACAGCTGGCATCAAGAGAAGTATTAAAATAACCACAATAAAAAATACAACAACCTCAACCAGTGTAAAGCCTTTGCGATCCACAACATTCTCCTGTTATCTGGAAAAAAACGAACTGATGGGATGCTACTCCGAAACAGTCACTTTTGCAATAGTGACTGTTTCAAGAGGCCTGTCATTATCTGGATTGATAGCCACGTTAGCAATCTTATCAACTACTTCCTGACCACTAATGACCTTTCCAAAAATGGTGTAATTATTAGGCAGCGGATAATCCTCGTGCATGATAAAAAATTGACTGCCGTTGGTATTGGGTCCAGCATTAGCCATCGCCACAACGCCCTTCTTGTATCCATCTTTATACGACTGTGTTTCTGAATTAAGTTCATCTTCAAATTTATAACCCGGACCGCCGGTACCGTCACCATTAGGGTCACCTCCCTGAATCATAAATCCTTTAATAACGCGATGAAATGTTAAACCGTTATAGAAAGACTCATTGGCCAGCTTAATAAAATTAGCGACAGTCTTAGGGGCATCAGCGTCATAAGTAGTAAATTGAATTTCACCAAGATTTGTTTTGAGAGTTGTAATATGTAAATTATTTTTCATTTCTTTATTATTTTTGTAAAATACAAAATAATAGCCGACTATCAAAATTACTAACAATAAAAATAAAATTAACCATATTTTCATGTTTTATATTATAATGAATTCCATATTATTTTAAAATGCTGCCCAATTTTTTTATAGTGGGCGCCGCTAAAAGCGGCACTACTTCTTTATATAATTATCTTAAACAACATCCGCAAATTTTTTTGCCAACCAATAAAGAACCGCAATTTTTTTCTATCGAAGAAAAATTCTTTAACGATTTGGAATATTATAAACTCCTCTACCTTGAAGCTCAAGAGAGACAAGCTATTGGCGACATGTCAACAACTTATCTTTACTATTATCAAGAAACTATAAAAAACATGAAGACTCTGATACCTAATCATCAATCGCTCAAATTTGTTATAGTGCTAAGAAATCCCATTGATAGAGTATTTTCTCATTACTTAATGAACCGCTTCTTAGGATTGACCTATCACGATTTTGACACTGTAATTCGTAAAGAAAGAATTGCTCCAGATAAAATTAACTACGTAGAAATGGGGCTTTACTCAAAACAGGTTCAAGCTTATTTAGAAAACTTTTCCAATGTAAAGATTTACCTTTATGAGGATTTACAAAATAATCTGAAAAATACGCTAAACGACTTATTTTTATTTTTAGAAATAGGCGTGAATTATCCCATCAACACAAAATATAGACATAGGGTTAGCGGGACGCCGAAAAGTTTATTTTTTAATCTCATGCTCAATAAGTTGGCGGTAATTTTGTACCGCGCCAGTCGCCCTTTTGAAAAAATACTCTATTCAGATAAATTAAAGTTGAGGTTTCTTCAACTAAAGTACAACGCTAACGAAATAATAGAATTCTTAAGAACCAAAATGTTAAAAAAGGAAACAATGAGCGAAAGTTCCAGAGAATATTTAAAAGAATTTTATCGGGAAGATATTTTAAAATTACAATCCCTTATTAATAGAGATATATCTCATTGGTTAAAATAGACATCATTCTATTCCCAATCAAGCTGGCCACCGCTCTTATATTCCGTAACTCTGGTTTCAAAAAAGTTTTTTTCTTTCTTTAAATCCACAATCTCACTCATCCAAGGAAATGGATTTTTGCTATGATAAATTTTAGGCAGATTAATTCTTTCTAAACGCCTATCAGCAATATATTCCAAATATTCTTTTATTACTTCGGAATTTAAGCCCAAAATTCCGTTAGGAAGACAATCTCTTGCATAAGCGCACTCTAAATTAACGGCTTTTTTTATGTTTTCAATAATCGATCTCTTGAAATCTTCTGTCCAAATTTCTAGATTTTCAGAGACTATCGTGTTAACCAAATCTGAACCAAAAGCCAGATGAACTGATTCGTCCCTCAAAATATATTGAAACTGTTCGCCCACGCCAATCATTCTGTTTTGTCTTAAAAAAGAAAGCATCATGGCAAACCCCGCATAAAAAAATATGCCTTCCATAATTACATAGTAACCAATCAAGTCATTTACAAAACGTTGTATATTTTCTGAACCATTAGTGTGAAAATTAGGATTTAAAATAGATTTTGTAATTTCAATCACAAAATCATCTTTTTCTTTTATGCTCGGTATAGTGTTGTACATCGTATAAACTTCTTCCGGATCCAATCCTAAAGAATCGCAACAATAAATGAACGTATCGGTATGCACAGCTTCTTCATAAGCTTGACGCAACAAATACTGCCTGCATTCCGGATTAGTTATGTGACGATAAATCGACAAAACAATATTGTTAGCCGTTAAACTTTCGGCGGTAGAAAAAAATCCCATGTTACGCATTATTAAATGCCTTTCATCGTCCGTCAGTCCTCCTGGCTTTTTCCACAACTCAACATCCTGCTGCATAGGCACTTCTTGTGGAGTCCAGTTGTTTGCAACTCCCGTAATATAGTGCGCTCTTGCCCAATTATATTTGATAGGCAAAATTTTATTCGGATCTACTTCCGAATTGTTAAGCAGTTGTTTTCTCATTGGCACGCTTCACAAACTTCCCCAATAACATTAACCGCTACTGGCGGCTGCTGTTCAGTCTTTGATAAATCAACAGTGCTTTTCTCAACACCGGAAGCGGCTGTAGTTCTTAAATAATAAGTTGTTTTTAGTCCCATATTCCAAGCGTAAGTATAAATATCAGAAAGTTTTTTTCCAGAAGAAGTAGAAGAGAAAATGTTAAGCGATTGACTTTGATCAATCCACTTTCCTCTGTAAGCCGCCTGTTTTATTGACCATTCCGGATCAATGTCAAAAGCCTCTATATATTTATCTCTTAATTTCTGAGGAATAGCCGCAATGTTTTTTATGCTACCGTCATGGGCTTTAATCTTTTCAAGAATAGTGGCATTCCAAAGACCAATGGCTTTCAAATCATTAATCAAATAATAATTGTCCACAGTGAACTCGCCGCTCATATTGGATTTAACGTAAAGATTTTTGTAAATTGGTTCTATTGACGGAAAACATCCGCAGATATTAGAGATAGTGGCAGTTGGAGCAATGGCCAAACAATTAGAGTTTCTCATGCCATGATTTTTTATCATTTCTCTCACGGGCGCCCAATCCATCTTACCGGTCCTAGAAACATCTATAGAAATTCCACGCTCCCCTTCCAATAAATTAAGGGAGTCAACCGGCAATATGCCCCTATCCCACTTAGAGCCTCTATAGGTTTCATAGGTTCCACGCTCTTTAGCTAGTTCAGCTGAACCCAAAATCGCATAATAGGAAATCATTTCCATGCTCTCATCAGCAAATTGCACTGCCGCCTCCGAATTAAAATTAATATCTAAAACATAAAGAGCATCTTGAAAACCCATAATACCTAAACCAACGGGCCTGTGTCTTAAATTAGAGTATCTGGCCTCTGGTGTTGGGTAAAAATTTATATCAATAACATTATCCAACATACGCATTGCTGTTGAAGCAGTCTCTTTAATTAAACTTTCATCTAATCTGTTGTTAACAATGTGTTTTACAAGATTGACTGACCCCAAATTACAAACCGCTGTTTCTTCTTTAGAAGTATTAAGAGTTATTTCAGTACACAAGTTAGAACTATGAACAACGCCTATGTGATCTTGCGGGGAACGGATATTACAAGGATCTTTAAAAGTAATCCAGGGGTGTCCCGTTTCAAAAAGACGAGTTAGCATTTTCTTCCACAAGTCCCTGGCCCTAATTTTTTTAGATAAAAATATTTCTCCCCTATCAGCTTTTTCCTCGTATTCTCTATATTTTATTTCAAAAATCTTACCGTAGACGTGGTGCAGTTCGGGAACGTCGTTGGGAGAGAACAAAGTCCATTCTTCGTCATTTATAACCCTCTTCATAAACAAATCGGGAATCCAGTTAGAAGTATTCATGTCATGCGCGCGTCTTCGTTCATCACCAGTATTGCGTTTTAAATCAAGAAAGTCCTCAATATCTAGGTGCCAAGTTTCTAAATAGGCACAGGTCGCTCCACGCCTCTTGCCGCTACGATTAATGGCTACAGTCGTATCATTGGCTATCTTCAAGAAAGGAATCACTCCCTGACTTTCAACGGCTGTGCTTTTAATCAAAGACCCAGTGGAGCGAATATTGCTCCAGTCATTACCTAAACCTCCAGACCATTTAGAAAGCTGCGCATTATCACTAATACATTTGAAAATGTGCTTTAAATCATCTTCCACCGTAGTCAAATAACATGAACTTAGTTGAGGCATGGCCAAACCTGAATGAAAAAGCGTTGGCGTCGAGCTCATAAAGCGCATCGTGGAAAGCATGTTGTAAAACTTAATAGCCCATTGCTCTTTTCCCCTTTCCTGAATTGCCAATCCCATTGCCACTCTCATCCAAAAAGCTTGCGGGGTTTCGAGATGTTGATTGTCTTTCTTATCCAAAATGAAATAACGATCGTATAGAGTCTGCAAGCCACGATAGGTGAGCATTTTATCACGAGCAATAACAATATTTTTGGCCAGTAAATCCAAATCAAAATTCAACATATCAGAAGACAGTCTTCCTATAAAAACTCCTCTTTTGATATTCTCCACAAACGCCAGCCGATAATTATTTTCTAACTCGCTAAATAAATATTTCTTGTCAAAAACTTCCCTATAAAGAGACAGCAGAAAAAGCCGGGCCGTAATTACGGAATAACTGGGGTTTCTTTCTATAAAGGCTTTAGCGGTCATCACCGCTAATCTTCCTATTTCTTCTGTTTTGATGCTGTCATAAATAGTCGCCTCACATTGCTCTGTAAGTTCATCAGCATTCATCACCCCCTCATAACCAATCATTGAACGCTGGAAAAAACGACGCAGTTTCTCGTCATTAAAAACTTCCTTTTGGCCATTTCTTTTAATAACAAACAGAGCCTGATTTTCTATTTTTTTTAAATTCTCTTTTTGCCTTTCTTCACGCAATTCTTTGTGTCTTTCACGATAAAGAATATATGCCTTAACAACGTCAAAATAGTGAAACTCCATCAAAGTCTTCTCAACCATGTCTTGGACGCCCTCTACATCAGGCAAACCATCAACACCATAACGATCTTCAACCTTCTTCACCACGCTGTTAGTCATTTCCATTAACTGACTTTTTTCAGCTCTTCCTAAAACAGCCATCATCGCCTTCTCCATCGCAGATGTTATTTTGTCCTGATTGAAGTCAACAACATTTCCATTTCTCTTTTTAATTTTTAGTAACATTGTAATTTGATAATATAATTTTTTTTACAAAAAAAATACAGACGAATTTTCTAATTCCTTGTGGATAACTCTTTTATTTTTTCTTTTTTCTTAAAAAAGCTGGGATATCCCAAATGTCAGCAACTTTTTTCTTGGAAGCGTCATTTTTATTAGTTGACACAACTTCCTCCTTAACATTATTAGCAAAAGCCAAGTTTTTTTGTTCTAACAAAACCGGCTTTACTTCTAACTTACTATCAACACTCACTCTTTCTCCAAATAAATTGGTAACTGATGTTAATTCTGGTTTTTTAACCAAAGAGCCCCCGTTAAAACTGGTTGCTATAAGAGTAACCTTAATCTGTCCATGTTTTAATTTACGATCATGATAGGCGCCGAAAATAATTTTTGCCGAAGAATCAATGCTATCGGCAATTATTTTAGCAATGTCATTGATTTCGCTCATTTTTAAGTCTCTGCCGCCAGACACTCCAAAAAGAACACCTTTAGCGCCGTCAATTGTTGATTCTAATAAGGGGGAGTTTACGGCTTGATTCACAGCAGTCACCGCCCTATCTTTCCCTGAAGCTATGCCAATACCCACTATGGAAGAACCCGTATTCTGCATGACAGCTTTAACATCTGCAAAATCAATATTAATAATGCCGGGCATAGTGATTAGTTCTGCGATACCTTTTACGGCATTCCTCAAAACATCATCAATGGCTTCAAATGCTTTAGTAATAGAAGTTTCCTTGTTAATAACAGAAAAGATGCGGTCGTTAGGAACGACAATATAGGAATCAACTTTATCTTTCAATTTACCTAAAGCATCAGTAGCAATTTTCATTCTCTGACCACCCTCAAAAGTAAATGGCTTGGTAACCACGGCTATGGTTAAGACGCCAACTTCTCTCGCTATTTCAGCCACAACACTCACACCAATAGATCCGGTGCCACCTCCCATGCCACAAGTTATAAAAACTAAATCCGCACCCCGCAAAGCATCGGCGATTTCGGCCCTATTTTCTTCCGCCGCTTGGCGACCCAAGTCGGGATTCATTCCCGCTCCTAAGCCTCTAGTAGTGTTTTTGCCAATATAAATTTTCTTGTGAGCGCTACAATAGTCCAAATCTTGGGCATCAGTATTTACGGCAATAAACTCCACACCTTTAACAAAATCTTCTTTCATGCGGGAAATGGCATTGCTGCCGCCACCGCCAATACCCACCACTTTTATTTTTGCGGGACTGCGTCCATTTTTTTTTGTTAATTCTTTTTTCTTAGATTTTTCTTTAGACATATTAAGGCATGAAATAATCCATCCATTTTTTAAAATATCCATTATAAACTCCTTGCCAGCTAGCCGATTTACCAATACTATTTTTTTCCGCCGCAAGCATCAACAAGCCGACAGCGCATGCAGATTCCGGATCTTCTGCTTTGATAGCCAGTTCCCCATTGGGTAAATCTACAAGGGATAAATCCGGAATACCTATTTGAGCCGGTAATTTCAACTCTTGTTTTACCAGATCAATAATGCCAGAAAGTTTCGCGCCTCCACCAACCAAAACAACTCCTGCTGGCAGCTTACCCGCCTTATTGATTCTTTTCAACTCATTATTAATAAACTCCATAATTTCTACAAGACGCATCTCGATAATCTCGGCGATAAACTTTTTAGAAACAGCATTGTGCGCTCGTGGATCTATTTTTTTAAGATCTATGATTTCCCTAGCGGGAATATCTTTAGACAAAGCCGCGCCAAAAGATAGCTTAACGGCTTCAGCGGCTTCTATGGAGATTTTCAGTCCAATCGCCAAGTCGTTAGTAATATGCCCAGCGCCAACCGGAAAGACCGCCAAGTCAATTAATTTTCCGTCTTCATAAACACTCATGGCAGTAGTGCCAAAACCAATATCAACCATAACTACCCCCAAATCTTTTTGATTCTTAGAAAGAACGCTGTAACTGCTCGCATAGGGACCGAATGCTAATTCAGTAACACCGCCGCCAACCGTTTCAACGCACTTCATTATATTTTTCACCGCCGGAGAAAAAGCATCGATAATAAGACTGTTAACTTCCAAACGATTACCAACCATCCCTAACGGATCTTTTATTTCACCAACACCATCAACGATGTACTCTTGGTTGATGGCATTAATAATCATTCTATTTGGCGGCAAATTAATAGCTTGAGCCGCTTGCACAACACGAGCTACGTCATCTTGATATATTTCATAATCCGCTCGAGAAACAGCCACTATGCCCCTGGATACTTGGGACTTAGCATGAGCGCTGCCAATGTTTAAGTAAATGTTTCTGTGAACATCTTTATGAATTTTTTTTATTTCATTAAACGTTTGATTGATCGCGCCTGAAACCTCCACAGGATCATCAACCATACCTTTTCTTATGCCGCGAGAGGGCATTTTAAAAAGAGAAAACAGAGACAGCTTATTATCTCGTTTTATCTCGCCCACTGCGGCTTTAATGTTAGCCGAACCAATATCTAGAGCTAAGAATTGATTTGCTGGCATAATTCTTTTTCTTTAGCTTCCATTTTCATTCTATCACTTTTATTTTTATGGTCATACCCTAGTAAATGCAACAAACCATGCACCAACATATATATTAAATCACCGCCATCTTCTTGAATATAGATGGGATTTAAATATATTTCTCCCAAGTCTTGATAATTTTCTATATCCGGTCTTGGAAAATTTTTTGATGGCTCAAAAGAAAGAACATTTAAATGATGACCGGGCCCGGCTTTCTTCCCCAATTCTTCCATTTTATCTTTTCCAGCCAAATACACTTCAATATACTTATCCTTAAGATTTAAAATTGCGCTAAGTTTATTCAGGGTTGCATTTATAACCTCTTTTGAAGATTCCAAGTTCTTTTCTAAAATCACCACCATTTTTTTCATTGTAAGTATTATACTAGAAAAATTTGAAAATATAAAAGCTTTGCGGTATTTTATTAAAAGCTGTTTGATCTTTATGAAAGAGGCGCGCTTTGCGATCTTATGTTGTTGTTTACGCCAGAGGATTAAAAAGCGATGGCAGTGTTTGTGACGAAGGTAGATTGCGTTGTGATTTGGGACTTGAAATGGCCAAAGCTATTCCCAATAGCTTTATTGTTCTCGGAGCCGGAATACCAGAGTATGCCGAACTGAATTATGTCTCTTCTTTAGCAGAAGCCATGGCTATATATTTCGCAAACAATGGTTGGCCTCGAGAAAAGATATTAATAAATCCAAAGGGATATGAAACTGTTGGGGAAACAATAGCGGCTTATGAGGCAATTAAAACATCTGGGAAAGGACCAATTACAGTTGTCAGTTCTTGGTATCATGTATTTAGAATTTGGCTGATATGGATTTTCAGATTCGGTATTTTTGTAAAAGTAAGAAATGTAAAACACAAAGTTGATATTAGCACTTTAGTCAAGTCGGTAATTGCTGTTTTTTACTCATCATGCATTGCCATTATATGGAATGACCGAGTAGCAAGTAGAGTAAGAAAACGTATTATTAAAAAGTACGTGATAGAATAACAAAGAGCCGCTTAGCGGCTCTTTTATATTACTATCTAGAATTTATCTCATCCTGAACTTGGCTTTCATAACCAACTCTGTATCCATAAACAAGACCAAAAGAAAGTATAAGAGAAAACGATAGCATTAACAGTAAGAAACGCAAAAACCCAACACTTCTTCTTGAAAGATCATAACTGATAAAAAAACCAATAAACAAAAGAATGAATACTAAAACGGTGACTAGAACTCCGGCATCTCCCATGACTTCCCTCCAGTTAAAGGAACTATGCAGTATTTATACTCCTAAATTTTCCTCTTGACAATAGCAGTGATTACTTGTGAATCTGCCTTGCCCTTTAACTCCTTCATTACTTCTTTCATAACATTGCCGAAGGCAATGTTGCCCTGAGCCTGTCGAAGGGTTTCTATTATCCCAACAATAACTTTTTCCACATCTTCTTCAGGCATTTGAGCCGGCAAGTATTTTTGAATAACAGTTATTTCCCTTCCTTCCTTTTCAGCTAAATCTCTACGATTGCCTTGAGTATATAAAACTACAGCGTCTTTTCTTTTTTTGACTTCTTTATTTAATATATCTAGCACTTCTTCATTGCTAAGTTCCTCTGGCAGTCCTTTTCCACGCTTTTCAATAGACTTATTGCCAAAAGCCGCATTGAGTCCCCTTAAAATATCCAAAGAAAACTGATCGCCAGATTTCATGGCGACTTTCAAATCAGTATTAATTTGATCTTTTAAAGACATTACAATAGGCCTAATTTTTTGGCTTTTTCCATTTCTACTTTTTTTAGTTCTCTATGTAGGGCAGAGAGAAATCTTTTGTTTTTATTAATAGGTCTAATATGAAAACGTCTTTTTTTAGATTCACGCAAAATGCCGCTTTGCTGCATCTTTTTAGTGAAACGTTATAACAAAGAAGCGGATGATTCCCCCTCTTTTTTATTAACTTGTAACATTGGCTTTCATTATATTAAAAAATTACCGATTAGTCAATTTTTGACAATCTTTTTTCTAATCTCATTTAGAGATTCCTTTGGTAAATTATCTACCACCGAATGAATTGATTTTCCGCCATCTCCTTGCCAGCGAGGAATAATATGAATATGCAAATGATCAACCAGTTGCCCACTATATCTTCCATTATTAATACCAATAGTAAAAGCGTCTGGTTTTAAAGATTTTTTTATCATTTCTGTCACTGTTTTTACAGCTTGAAAAACAGGACCAATTTTTTCGTTAGGCAAATCCAATAAATTATCAGAATGAATTTTGGGCAAAATCATCGTATGGCCCGGTGCCTTCGGATGAATATCTAAAACAGCAAGGGCATTATCATCTTCATAAACAACTTCGGCAGATATTTCTTTTTTGGTAATTTTACAAAAAAGACAGTCCATCTATATCCTTTTCCTTACCTCTTCCACCAATTTAGAAATAAGAACAGTTTCTTGCGCGCCTGTATCTAAATCTCTAATAATAATTGAATCTTCAAACGCTTCTTTCTGGCCAAAAATCAAAGCCAACTTTACTCCTACCCTATCAGCCATTCTTAATTGAGATTTTAAAGAATCTTTACCCAAAGACTCTTTTACTTGAACTTTTCCCTGACGCAAAGCTTCAATAAGAGACAAACTCTTTTTCTTTGCTTCATCTCCTATGTGAATAAAAAACACCTGACTCTTCGGTTTTTCAGGAAACACAATATTATTTTTTTGTATAGCCGACACAATCCTCTCTAACCCCATTGCCCAACCAACTGCTGGAGTAGCCCTGCCACCCAATAACTCAACTAAATAGTCATATCTGCCGCCACCGCCCAAGGCAAAATCCACGCCATCGGCAAACACTTCAAAAACAGTGCGGTTATAGTAATCAAGACCACGAACCAAATTGTTGTTCAAAGTATATGGCAACTTTAATTCGTCCAAGTACTCCAAAACCAAAC
>CAYICO010000004.1:0-11344 GCA_964361935.1 uncultured Candidatus Saccharibacteria bacterium | reverse complement strand
TTCGTGCTTTTTTATTTAGATTTCTTTTTGCGCATCCAAAAGACTCAAGACAATTATTTCTCAAATCTTCAACTTGAATAGCTACTCTTAATGCTAAGTCTCTATTGTTGCCATCGTAAAATATATAAAAATTATCCGTGGCAACGCCTCTCCATTTACTATTTGGCATTTGAAATTCTTTAAATTGTTGGCCTAAAACGCTTATTGGGGACAATAATAAAATAATAATAAAAAGAAACGGCATATTTATATTATAACAAATCAAGACCATTACGCGGTTCTATTCTAAAACACCATCCAAATTTATGTCGTATAAGATAGCTTCTTGCGCTAAACGGTAATTGTTTAATTCTTCTTTTTTAAACCACAAATTTATTTCCTTTTCGGCATCTGATAAATTTCCTGAAGCATGAATAAGGTTTCTAACAGATCTGCCGCTCACATCCGCCATTTCATAGGAATCAATTGTGTAATCTCCTCTTATTGTTCCCACATCAGAAGACAGCGGCTCGGTACTCCCAATAATCTTTCTGACTATTCCAACTGCGTGCAGTCCTTTCCATGCCATTACAACTAATGGGCCAGAAGACATGTAATATTTTAAATTTTTCAGTACCAACTCTGTTATTTTTAATGGATCATCCGATGGCGGTTTCTTGCCTTTCTTTTTATAGGATTCAATAGTTTTTTGTCCGGTTACTAATTTCCAATTAGGATCAAGAAGATAATGTTTTTCAATCAATTTTGGAGTAGCGGTCATCATTTTTAAGCCAATAAGTTTAAGACCGGTTCTTTCAAAACGTTTTATAATTTCCCCCATCAAACTTCTCTGCACCCCATCTGGTTTTATGATAACCAGCGTTTTCTCATCTTGATGATTGGTCATTTAGTCTTTAACCCTAATTCGCCAATCTGTTTTTTGTCAACTTCGCTTGGCGCTTTCATCATTAAATCTTGGGCATCCCCCGTTTTGGGAAAAGCAATTACTTCACGGATATTGGGTTCGTTCATTAATATCATTAAAAAACGGTCAATGCCCGGAGCTATGCCGCCATGAGGCGGCGCGCCATAAGATAATGCTTCAATCATATGTCCAAAGCTGTTCATTATTTTTTCCTCGCTCATTTCCATGACTTCCAGAACTGCTTTTAGGGCTTCGGGTTTGTGATTACGAATGCTACCGCCAGCAAGCTCGTGGCCGTTAAGCACTAGATCATATTGCTGTGTTTTTATTTCACCAATATTAGTTTTCTGCATTAACCATTCCATATGTTCTTTCTTGGGGGCGGAAAATGGATTATGGGTGAAAGTCCACTTATCATCATCGGTTTTCTCGAAGAAGGGAAAATCTACAATCCAGGCAAAAGCCAACTCATTGGGATCGTTTTTATTTTTTCTTAAGTCTGGTTTATCAGTTCCATATTTTTTCATAACTTCCTCATAACTAAGTATGGGGAATGGAGTTTGCATTATTTTTTTGTCAGGGAAAAGGTCATTGATAATTCTTGCGTACAAGTCTTCGACTAAGTTCATGACATCTTCTTGATCTACAAAACTCATTTCTAAATCAAGCTGGGTGAATTCCTGTTGCCTGTCTCCGCGGGTATCTTCGTCGCGGAAACATTTGGCTATCTGAAAATACTTTTCAAAACCAGCAACCATTAGTAATTGTTTGTATTGCTGTGGGGACTGGGCCAGCGCATAGAACTTTCCGGGATAAAGTCTTGATGGGATAAGATAAATGCGCGCGCCTGTTTCAGTGTTGGCCTTTGAAATAACCGGTGTTTCGACTTCTATGAAATCTTTTTCGTTGAGATAGTCTCGAATAAAACTAACTACTTCGTGGCGGGCTATAATATTGTTTTGTAATCGCGGTCTGCGCAAATCTAAATAGCGATATTTTAATCTGCTTTCCTCTCCTATTTCATAACCTTCGGTATTAATGGCAATTGGCGGCGTTTCAGATTGATTAAGCACTTCTAAATCGCTAACTAAAACCTCCCACTTACCACTTTCTATATCTGGATTGATTAAATTTTCAGGTCTTTTATTCACCATGCCAGATATTTTAATAACCCATTCCGGACGAAGAACGCTTGCCTCCTCAAATAATTCTTTTTCTTTTGACAGAAAAACCAGCTGGGCTATTCCACGCTGGTCTCTTAGGTCTATAAATATTATTTTTCCATGATCTCTCCTTGCGTCAACCCATCCCATTAAAGTGACTTTACTGTCTTCTTTTAATCCAATTTCTGCGGCATAAATTCTTTCCATAATAATCTCAATTCTAATATTTTTCGCTGAATATATGCAAATTTTTATTTTTTAGAACAATTTTAATCGCGCCATTATTCAACGTGGTGTAAACAGATGCCCCAGCACTTTTTAATCTGCTAATTGCTTGAGGATTTGGATGACCATAAGAATTTTTTCCTACTTCTATAATAGCGATTTTAGGCTTAACGGCCTTTAAAAATTTATCACTTGTAGAATTTTTAGAACCGTGATGACTAACTTTTAGAATGTTGGCTAGCAGTTCTTTTTTGTGTTTTTTAAGTAATTTCTCTTCTACATCGAAATTAATGTCTCCGGTAAACAAACCGCGGAAACTGTTATTCTTCAAAAGAAAAATAATTGTATTGTCATGAATATCTTTAATTGGTGATGGCGCATTGGGCGGTGGCCAAATAATGTCAAGTTCCCAATCCTTATACTTTATCTTATCTCCTTCGGCCAGGGTGATATGTTTTATTTTATTTGCAGAAATTACATTCTGAAAATCCTGATATTGCGGGATCTTGCGCGCTAATCCATTATCTATAAACGTTCCGATGGCGTAATTCTTAAAAAGATCTATTAATCCGCCAAAATGATCAAGATGCGGATGCGTTAATAGCACAAGATCAATATATCTGTCATTATCCGGTAAAACTTTTTCTAAGTTGGTTAACACTTTAGCATTGGGACCACCATCAATAAG
Source organism: uncultured Candidatus Saccharibacteria bacterium (assembly GCA_964361935.1). Lineage (GTDB taxonomy): Bacteria > Patescibacteriota > Minisyncoccia > UBA6257 > UBA11618 > CAZATK01. The sequence goes on along the minus strand of CAYICO010000004.1, from coordinate 8,364 downwards.
CAATTGAACATCGCCAAAATTAATTAATTCGCTGTCACCTTGTCCAACATCCAAGAAGTAAATTGTTTCCGATTTGTTTTTTGGATATAACTGCCAAAATTGAAACCAGGCAACAGCGTTAAAGATTAAAAGCAAAAATACTAATGATAATTTTTTCATAAGTTAATAAAATATTGGCAAACCAAGCTGCTAGAAATGAAAGATGATAGGAAAAGAAGCCAACTGTCCCCGTAATAAATCCTAGAGCCATCGTGTATGGCACCGTTGGGGTAATCAAAATATTTGCCAACCAAGAAAAAGGGTTAAATTTACCAAACTTTATTAATAATATTGGCAAAACCGCAAGTTGCGCGGCAATAGTTGGCCATACTAGTTCATTTTTCCAATTAGTCAATTTTTCTAGAAGGGGTTTTATATAGGTAATACCTAAAAGTGACAAAAAAGATAATTGAAATCCCAGATCAAATACTAAAATTTTTGGATCAAATAAAACCATAGCAAAGGCGGCAAATGTTATAGCATTGCGCTGATGATAGAGTCTTTGACTCCTTCTGGCGATAAGCGCAATAATTCCCATAACAGCCGCTCTCACAAGAGAGGCTTGGGCGCCGGTCATTATTACAAAAATAATGATAAGAATTATAGTTGGCCAAAAACTTATTAACCATCCCAAATTATCAATAATAACGTTAATGTTGTAGCCGGAGAGGGCGACTAAATGGGTCGTGCCGCTTGCCTTTAATTCGTTTTTAAATTCGGGAGAGATTTCAGTAATATCACCAACAGTTAGTCCAGACAAAAAAACAGCTTTATCGTGCGGTAATACTTTTTTAATATTGTCTTCAAAAGCCAAACGCAATTTAATTAAGGCTGATTTTAAGGCGTTGCCTTGGTTGTGAGAAATTAGTTTTATTTTTTTACCGTCAACCAAAACTTGATCGCCATAATGATATTCCGGATACCTTGTGGCGGTTATTCTTGTGTTATCGTTTAAGATTATTTCTTGGTAATTTAAGTGTTCTTTGGCTTCTATGACTATACTAGAATCGAACTTATTATTTTGCTGATATTTATCAAAAACAAAATAGTAGGCCGATCCTATTATTAGGATAAGAGACAAAAGCGCCAATTGTTTCCTGTCAAGAAATAAAAGAACGGAAATTAACAGCAGAGTTGCTACTGCATTAAACAGCAAACTGGGAATTATCGAGGCTAAAAAAATACCTATCAGAAAAAATGCGGCTGACCAAAAAAAGATATCGTGCAATAACATTTGCCCGATTCTAGCAAATTACTCCACCACCAAGCAATTCTCTGTTTTTTCCGTAAAAAACGGCTGATTGTCCGGGAGCAATAAATTTTTGCGGGCGGATAAAAATTAATTTATATTTTTTTGCAGTCAATTTATAGAGATTTGCTTTTGCAAGCGGTTGCCTATAACGCACTCTTGCGAAGACTTGAACTAACTTGTTATCTGGTAAGCCAATAAAATTGACATTGTCTATAATAATCTCCTTTTTGTATAGAGCAGGATTTTCCTTGCCTTCAACAACGGTTATTGTATTGCTTTTTGAATTTTTACCAGCAATATAAAGCGGATTTTTACTGCCGCTAATACTTAAACCGCGTCGTTGTCCGATAGTGTAAAAATAAGAACCGTCATGTTCCCCCATCACTTTCCCAGTAGCGCTTAAAATTGCGCCTTTTTTTGTTGGTATATATTTTTTTAAAAAATCTTTTATAGTTACTTTTCCCAAAAAGCAAATTCCCTGCGAATCCTTTTTTTCCGCCGTTAACAATCCAAGCTTTTTGGCCAATCTTCTAATTTCCGATTTTTTATAATTTCCCATTGGGAAAAGACAGCGCTTTAATTGTTTTTGAGTTAGCGTCCAGAGAAAATATGATTGATCTTTATTTTTATCTTTAGCATCATATAGCTTAGCAACATTTTTTAAAGTTTTTATTTTTACGTAATGTCCAGTTGCTACAAAATCTGCTCCCAACTTTATTGCCTTATCGAAAAATAATCCAAATTTAATCTCTTTGTTGCACATGACATCCGGGTTAGGCGTTATGCCTTTGCGATAGCCTTCAACCATATAGCTAACAACTCTCTCTTTATATTCTTTTTCCAGATCAAAAACATAGAATGGAATGTTTAGTTGTTCAGCAATGCGTCGTGCATCTTCTACGTCTTTTTCTCCGCAACCATCTACATTAAAACACTTAATATGAACTCCAGTTACATCAAATCCTTGTTTTTTTAGAAGCGCGGCAGTTACAGAGCTATCTACGCCTCCACTCATGGCTACGAATACTGTTTTCATTAATTAACCAGCGTAACACGATCATTCTATTCGGTCAAAATATGACATTTTCACACGATCGTATAAAAGTGTCATATTTTTAAAAAATTTGATTTGAATTATTTTATTTGATACAATCACCTACTGTATATGCTTGATTATAATGATTTAAGAATAGGCACCACTTTTACTTATGAGGGCGCTCCTTATGAAGTTTTGGAGTATTCTTTTGTGAGAATGCAGCAAAGGAAGGCGGTGGCTCAAGTTAAAATGAAAAATTTGCTTAATGGCAAAGTTATCACTAGAAATTTCCACCAAAATGAAGGTTTTGAAGAAGTGGAAATTGTTAAAGAACCGGTGAAATATCTTTATAATAATCGTGGCCAATATTGGTTTTCTGCAAAAGACAATCCGGCTAACAGATTTTTCTTAACTGAAGAAATTGTGGGTTCGCAGGGACAATTCTTTAAATCCAATACGGAAGTTTTAGCATTAAAATTCAACGACAAAATAATCAACATTAAAGGGCCAATCAAAGAAGATTTAGTTGTTAAAGACACTCCTCCCGGAGAAAGGGGTAACACTGCTCAAGGCGGCACTAAAATAGCTGAACTTGAAACCGGAGCGAAGATTGCCGTCCCTTTGTTTATTAACTCTGGCGATGTAGTTAGAGTTAATACGGAAACTGGCGAGTATGTTGAGAGGATGGAAAAGTCTAGTTAAGTCTGGTCTTCTGGCGGCGGTTTTTGACTTAAAGATTTGTCTATTAATTCTTTTAGTCCGGAAGTGTCTATATTCTGTTTTGGTTTTTCAAAACCTTCAGTTCTGGGTCTATGTGGTTTAAAGATTGGTAATGGACCGTCTTTTCTAAACACTTCGTGCAGGGGCCTCTCCTCTCTTCTAGAGACCTTATCCTGAACTGTTTTAACGCCCTCTGGAAGCCACTCCGAAGCTATTATGGCTTCTACTTTGCTTTTAGGAACTGCATATCTAGAATGGGTGTTTTCTATAATTACGTCTTTGAAAGACTGTTCTGGTTTTGTGTGTGGTGGTAAAGTTACCGCAGAAAAAGGACGCGAAGCCACGCCGTCAATCATTAATTTTATATACATATTATATTTAGATAGATTTACCATATCAGTCGCCAAAAATTCTGGCGTAAATTCTTTTTCTAAAAATTCAGCATCTTCCGCGCCGACTCTAAAAACAGCAATCGTGCCTACATTGCCAAAAATGGCGGCTCTAACTGTATTTTTTCCTTTTTCATCAAGTTGTTCAAGATATTGATTGGCCACCGTAAGACTTAGACGATATTTTCTAGCTTCAGATAAAATTGTGGCAAAAGAATCAGTGGCAAAATTTTGAAATTCGTCTACATATAAGTAAAAATCTCTTCTTTCGCCTTCAGACTTATCTACCCTAGACATCGCCGCTAATTGTATTTTAGTAATCATCATCGCTCCTAACAAGGCCGAATTATCTTCTCCCATTTTCCCTTTAGAGAGGTTAAATATTAAGATTTTTCCTTCATCCATTAATTTTCTAATATCAATAGAAGACTTTGGTTGTCCCAAAATATTGCGAATTAAAGGATTGGAGACGAACTGCCCAACTTTATTTTGAATAGCAGCCGTGGCCTCCGTTTCAAATTTTTGGCTATATCTTGCAAATTCATTAACCCAAAAACTTTTAATAACTGGATCTTTTAAATTTTCTACGATGGTCTTTCTGTAAGCGGCATCGTTTAACATCCTCATTATTCCCAAAAGAGTTGTTCCCGGGTATTCCAAAAGCGCCAACAAGGTGTTGTTCATAATATATTCCATTCTAGCTGACCAAGCATCAACCCATATTTTTTTAAGCACTCCCATTATCCCAGAAGCGATAAGATGCCTAAATTCTGTGCTTACCTGATCTAAAGGGTTAAAGGCAATGGGAAATTCAGTATCCGATGGGTCTATATATATCACGTCATCTATCCTTTCTTCGGGAATGAAATCCAGTATTTTTTCAGCGGATTCCCCATGAGGATCCAAAAAGGCAATGCCATTGCCCGCCCGAATATCGTTAATAATCATATTTTCTAGAAGCGTGCTTTTACCAACGCCCGTTTTTCCGACGACGTACATGTGACGCCTCCGATCGTCAATTTTTATGCCAAACTTTTTTGCCTGATTGCGGAAGTTTGTTTCTCCTAAAATTGTAATATTATTGTTTTCCATAGTGAGCTTGTCGAACTATTCAATTGGCAATGACAATGGCGGCTCTCCCTTTTTAGCTTCAGCCCTTCTTAACATTGGGGCTTCAACGACTTTGCTGGGGAAATGATAAATAGTTGCTAATTCTTCTGTATTGAGAATAGAGAACTTTCTGGGCATTCGGCGAAGCCGATAATTTTCATATATTCTGCGCTTTTTGTAATAAGCCTTTTGTTTTTTAAATGGCTGTTTAACTACCGCGGTCATCACTGCGGTGTTGGGTCTAAAACCATTTTTTCTTTCATCGTAGAACTGAAAGAAGGCCGCAAAAATAGATGATATATTTCCTCTGCTGAACTTATCCTTACGATCAATATACAGGAAACGAACGACTGTTTCAAAAGCAATTTTTGACATTTTATCTTCCATGCTCCTGATAACTTCTTGCTCTCCCTTGGTAAATTGAGACAGGTTTACTTTTTCTTCTTTTGGCTTTTCAATTTCCGGCCAAACCGGTTCTTGAAAAATGGCGAGCAACAAATTTTTCATAAAAACACCTAATTCAAATAGAAAAACATTGGGCTGTGGAGCCGGCGGTTTTCTTCCTATAACTTTATTAATTTCTTCTTGCGCTTTTGGTCCCCATTCTTTAGTATCTACCGGTCTGATTAAAATTTGAATCCAAGCAGTTTCATCAGCTTTTAATCTTGATAGGGCTTCTGTGATATTTGACATTGTATCAACTTTTTCTTCTTCTACCAATGCTTCAAAATATGGATAAGTTCGTATTGGATAAGGATTTGGTTTGATCAAGACATAATCAGTTCCAAACAAATCATAAACATCATTTGGTAAAACTGACGGCAATAAATAAATATAATCATCAACAAGCTCTATTTCGGCTTCCGGGTATTGGGCATAAATTGCCGATTCAATCATATTTCTGAAACCTTCTGCCACTCTGATATAAAAATAAACGCCGCCAGCGTATCCCACTAATTCAAAAGAAGTCCATAGCTCTACTCTTCCCAACCAATATTTCTCAAAAGGCTTCAAACCAAAAGAATAGGTGCCGTAGGCCGCCGCAAAAATCTGTTCCATGGATTTGGGAGTCTTTAATATTTCTTTAGGCGTTTTAACTCTTAATAAGGCCCACTTAATATTGTTTTTAAAATAATGTTCTATGTAAAAAAGCCATATCTCCCAGAAAATAAAAGCCAAAACAATCGGCACCACAAACCACCATGTCCAATAAAAAACTTGTAAAACAGACTCAACGATACCAGCAAGAACGCTGTTTATCGAGAAAACCATATGAGTATTATACTATGTTTTAAGCTTCTTTAACAAAATACTTGCCATCTCCAGAAGACTGGAAATACTTTTTGTTGCGCAAACTCAACATTAAAGTTTTTTCTTTAAAAGTTCTGTGGCTCATTGCCATTTTTACCAAATCTTTGGCTGCCATTGGTCCGTGCTTTTTGAGGAAATGATGCATAACATCTTTTGCGGTGCCCGGCACTATATTAAACTCTCTTAATCCATAAGTCCCTCTTCCAACAAGAACAAACCTTTCATCTTTTATTAATTCATTGTGAATAGTTTGAGGGTTAACTTGTTTTGATTTTCTGTGCTTATTAATAAGGTTAGCTAATTTTGTAAAGTGCACTGGCTGATTTTCCTTCTTGAGAACTAAATAGGCCCAGTCGCGAGAAACCTTTGGATTAATTTCTTCCCAATTAGACAAGCCAAAATCACCATATATATTAGTAGAGAATTTTTTAGAAATAGCTATATAGTTTGATGTTGACAGGTCTTGGGTGGGATACTTTCCAGAAAGCCTATCCTTTTGAGAGTTAAAAGCAAGAGTAATTTTATTAACAAAGGATCGCGCTTTGTTTAAGTCGTCATTTGATAAATACCAGAAAGAATAAAAATCATCGCTTTCTGGATGAGAATGAACTTGCCTGCAGGCTTCCAATAAGAACCTGACTTTCTCGCCATTGTATTTAACTGAAGATTTATCACTAAAACTTCTTATCTCGTCAGATAAATAATCATGTCTGCGGACGCCGTTGAATTTTTGTAAATGACTGACTACAGCTTTTACAAAGCTGGCTAAGTCCTCATTTTTAAACTGACTATATACAAGGTTTAAAGCCTGCGCCTCTATTTGTCTTATTCTTTCCCTAGTTACTCCATATCTGTTGCCTATTTCTACAAGGGTCATAGGTTGGCCGGATTGAAGTCCGTAACGTCCAACAATCACCTCTTTTTGTCTTGCGGATAAGGTGGATAGGGCCGTATTTACTATTTTATCTACGCCATTAATCATGTTTTTATATTATCATGGCTTTCAATAATAGTCAACATTATCGTGACCATAATGTTAATAACGGGCTAGCTACGAAAATTGACGAATAGGTACCGACTATTGTGCCTACCAAAATGGTAAGAATAAAGTATTGTAGGTTAGCCGAACCCAGTAGGAACAATGCCACTAAAACCAATACTAATGTCAGAGAAGTATTAATGGATCTAGCCAGCGTTTCGTTAATGCTGGTGTTTACCAAGCTGGCAAAGTTGCTCTTTTTATCTAATTTGAGATTCTCTCTTATTCTATCGAAAACGACAATTGTATCGTGAACCGAGAAACCCATCACGACAAGAATTGCCACAATAAAATTAGTGTTCATTTCTACGCCCTTCCACCATCCTAAAAAAGCAAGCATTCCTAATGGTATTAAAGCATCGTGAAAAAGAGTAAGCAGAGTTATAACGCCATACTTCCAAGATTTTACCGGATTGGAGACTTTCCTGAAGGCGAAGGCAATATAAAGAGAGATAGTTAAGATAACGGCTAAGAATGCGTAAGCGGATTTATTTCTCAATTCCCTGCCAACAGAGGGGCCTATTGTCTCATAAGACAACTCTTCAACCTTATTGCTAAATTTCTTATTAATAATTCCTAAATACTGAACATGAGTCTTCTCATCTAATTCTGGTAATCTTAAAATAAAACTTTTCGTAGACGGTTCTTCAACAATCGTTAATTCTTTGACCTGTAAATCCTTTTCAAATAAATCTTTAATACTCACAATATCTCCGCCGTTAGCTTTAAATTGCCACAAGGTTCCTCCGGCGAAATCAATTCCCGGTTTAAATCCGAATATAATCATTAGAACAATGCTTGCCGTTACTAGCGTTCCGGAAAAAGTCAGAAATACGTATTTTTTTCCAATAATATTAAGCATTTTTTATAAATGTTCTTAACAGCGCTCGACTTACGGTGATAGCGCTGAACATGCTCATTAACACTCCTATTAAAAGAGATAGCGCAAACCCTTTCACAAATCCTGTGGTTAGATAGTACAAAACCAGAGCGGTTATTATTGTTGTAATATTAGAGTCTCTAATGGATGGCCATGCTCGGCGAAAGCCTTCTTCAGTGGCGCTGACTCTGGAAACTCCTTTTTTAATCTCCTCCTTTCTTCTTTCAAATACTAAAATGTTGGCATCAACTGCCATGCCAATTGAAAGGATTAAGCCGGCTATGCCAGCTAGCGTCATAGTGATCCCAAATATCTTAAATACTGACAGCGTGAGCAGCGTATATATTATTAAGGCTAAAGATGCCACAAGGCCAAAGCCCCCGTAGTAGAGAATCATAAAAATCATCACTAGCAAAGTTCCTACAAGACCCGCGAAAACGGTTTTTTGTAAAGATTCTTTTCCAAGCGATGCCCCGATAGTTTGCTGGTTAATTAATTTGATAGGCGCTGGCAAAGCCCCAGCGTTAAATCTTTCTACTATCTGTTTGGCTTCTTTAATTGCAAAACGTCCGGTGATTTGAGCTTGGC
>CAYICO010000003.1:8069-13038 GCA_964361935.1 uncultured Candidatus Saccharibacteria bacterium | reverse complement strand
TATTCATATTTAGAATTACAAAATCCATCTCTTAGAGACGCGCCATAACCAAGATTACGATGATGATGTATAACTTTAACGCACGGATACTGATTTGATAATTCGTCAGCCACTTTTCCGGTTTTATCCGGACTGCCATCTTCAATAATTATAATTTCAAACTTATTAGTAATTTTTAATAATAAAGAAACAACTTTAGGAATAAGAATTGGTAAATTTTTTTCTTCGAAATAGGCTGGGCAAAAAAACGAAACGCTTGATAATGGAAAATTCATAGTCTAGTATGCAAGAAACATGTATAGCCATTTTATTAAAAAAATAAATAAATTACAATTCTTAGACAGTTATTTTCTTGTACTTTTAAGCGTGCTCTTTTTTGTCGTTCCCGGAAGACGTGGCTGGCTTGACGGTATTCCGCTTGATCAATTTCATGAACTAGTTTTTTTAGTATTACTTGTTTCTTTTTTTATTTTTTTATTGCCAAATTTTCAAAAAAAATACCAATCAACATTTAAAATAGTTAATTGCGTCTTATTATTATTGATAACAGTAAAAATATTCACCGGAATTATTTCTGTGCCAAGAGGTTTAATTGGTTACTACTATTATCCGACAGTTGAAAACGGGGCATTACAAAAGTCAACAGAGTTTATAAATACAAAAATAAGCGGGACAAGAATTGACGAGGAGATTAACTTTAGAAACACCGGCTATTCATTTGAAGCGAGGCCATTTCAGTTTTGGTTTTTAAATGATTATCGTAAATTTAGTGATTCTACAATAGAAAAATGGGTCATTCCTCTTACAATTATTTGGAAGGGATATCTTTATGCCCCCAATCTAGACAATTTAAAAATTGATTTATCTTCAGATAATAAGGCCGAATTATATTTAAATAAAAATGAGATCTTAAATATTCAGGGAAGCGATCAATTAGACATTTTAAAAAATAATCGGCACGCCGAACTTAATATTTTAAAAGAATATAAAAATAAATTTATTCCTATAGAGATTGTATATCAAAGAGGCCAAGGAACAACCCAGTTTTTAAAACTTTCCATTCCTAGTACATATCTTTTTCCACAAAAATATTCGGAATTTCAAATTTACATCGATAATGTGGCGGGTTTTATTGATAATTTCATTAAAATACTAATTTTAATTATCATTTCAACGATTTTATTATTTTTAATTTCTCAAAATAATTGGAAGGAGTGGTTTTTTTCTTTACGTTTTTATATTTTTACATCCTTTTTGCTAATTTTTTATTTAGTAGTTAAAAAACTAATGAACAGAGCTGATTCTGAATATTTTAATTTTCTGGGATTGGGAAATGACCCTTTGACATATGAAACTTTTGCTAGACACATACAATTAACTGGTAATTGGAGCGTGAGCGCTATAGAAGCTAGCCAATATTATTATCAAATCTTATACTATTATGCTTTAACTACCGCTCATTATTTAATAGGCGAGTCTTTATTTCCTATAATATTTATCCAAATAGTTTCAGTTTTGCTTACTGCCTTACTAGTTATTTGGATCTGTAAACTGTTTATAAAAAAAAATTCTCTTATATTTCTACCCCTCCTGTTTTTAATAGCTCTTAATCCAGTTACGATTCAACAGGCATTTCAAATGTTTCCGGTTGGCACCTTGCTTATAACTTTAGTACCACTGTTTCTACTGCTAGCAGAAAATAAAAATAAAACTGGTCAGGGCTGGGTTTTAATCTATTTTTTTCTAGCCGGAATATTTTTAGGATTAAGTGTCGTTATGAGAAATAATGCAGCGGCGTTAATGCCAATAATATTTTTATGGTTTATATTTAGTTTTAAAAAATCGTTTATAATTCCATTTTCAAGTTTTTTTACAGGAACAATGTTGCCCTTAATGCCCTTTTTGGTTAGGAATCGCTTATTAAGCGGACAATTTGTTTTAATATCGAAATCAGCAACTACAGTTAATTTTATTCAGGCTAATTCTGTGCCAAGCGGCTACACGCCGTCAGAGAAAAATTACGATATAATAATGAATTTTGCTAATAATTTTCTTGACAAAAGAGCTTTCTCGTCAATTCAATGGATTCTAGAACAGCCATTAGAATATTTAAGACTAGTAAGCCAGAGATTGTTATATTTTTTAGGTTTCATCTCTAGCGAAGCCACTCTCTGGCTTTCTGTTTCTTTTATTTTATTTTTTATAGGTTCTACTTTATTCATTATAAAACCGAACTTATTTTCCGAAAAAGCGAAAAGAAAAGATTATTTAATTACTGGCGGGTTTATATGGACACATTTAGCAAGTATTGCTTTTTTTGCTGTCAGTCAACAGAGACACTCTGTACCATTAATGCCGTTCCTAATACTTTTTTCTTGTTTATTGTTTGTCCCCTTATCTAAGATTTTCTTAAGATTTTCACCTCTAAAATACCGATCCAATTATCTTGAGACTTAGCGTGAATTCTAATTGCGTCCGCTTTAAAACTTTTATTCACAACTGTTTTTTCTGCCTCTGGAGATGTTTTTGCTCCCAATATTACCGCCCACTTTCCAAGGATGCCGTTGGTCTTAGCCTCTAAAGACCATTCTTGAATATACTTATCTATTGAACCATAACTGCCCCAAACGAGCTCCACTCTATTTATTTCGTATTCGTCTATTAATTCTATTATGTAATCAAACCCTTTATTCCCCGGATAAGCGCCTGTATTAATGTCGCCATCAATCAATTTTTCTACTTTAGAATTCTCGTTGATTTCCAAAATATCATTAGAATAAATCCTCAAAATATCGTCCGGCTTCAATAGAACGAATTCTTCTTTACTTTTACCAATATTACCGCACAAAAACTCCAACAAATGAGAAACTTTAACTTCATTAAAACATAAACTAATAACATTCATGGTAATAAAAGAAGAAAAAACGGCGATCAGCGTTATTGCCAACGACAAAATCAAATAAAAAACAAAAGATTTTATTTTTTTACTTGGTTTATTCTTTTTCATATTTTTCGAAAACTGAAGTAGTTTTATCAACCATATAATCCCAAGAAAATTTATCTTTATCTGCTAGACCGGGATTAGAAACAAACCTATCTCTTTTTTCTAAAAAAGACAATAAAGATTCTTTAAGATTAATTTCATTGGGCCAGTCAACCAAAATACCATTAGTGCCATTTTCTATAAGCTCAACATTGCCTCCTTTTTTGCTGGCTATTACGGGCAAATTAAATAATAAGGCCTCTAAAATAACATGAGACAGTCCCTCATAACCTGAAAACAAAACAAAACAATCGGCCTTATTATACCAGTCGTTAATTTTTTCTTTATTTAAAGCTCCAGTAAATATAATGGAATTTTTTGCGGAACTTTTTGCCGCCAAATTTCTTAAATACGACATTAACGGACCATCTCCTATAATAACCAACTTTGATTCGGGAAAACGGTGATATAAGCCGCTGAAAGCTCGTATTAAATAATCAAACCCTTTCCACGAAACTAAACGGCCAATAGAAATGATAATAGGAGCCTCGTTTTTTTCTTTTTTATTAATAAAATTACCTGCGTTAATGGCATTGTATATAAGATTTATTTTTTCTTCATTAGCACCCCATCCAATAACAATATTTTTAAGATAAGCGCTGGGCGTTATTATAAAATCAGCTCGCTTAACAACGAAAGATTGGACGAATTTTAAGAAAGTAATTAAAACATTATATTTTTTTGACTGAAAAACATCGATATCATCTTTAATTAATTTTAAATTAGTTAATTGCTCCCATATGTAATCACCGGTTATTTTTATGCCAATTTTTTTTCTTATAAAATATGCGGCCAATAAAGAGGGGAGCGTTGTCGTTAATCCGCCATGAGCATAGATAATATCAATTTTTTTTCCGTAACGAATAGTATTGAAAAAATAAAATAATAATTTAAACGGTAAAAAATTTCTATAAATTAAAACCTTCGTAATATAACCGCGAATATCAAGTTCCTTAACAAGATTTGATACGTAACTGGACGGGCCGCCAATATCTGGAGGATAAATACTTGCAACAAACAAAATTTTCATAAATTTATTTCAACTTTTCTAGTATTAAGTAAACAGTTTTTCCAGCAAAAGGAAAGAAGTCGCGAATAATCGGCAATGATTTTGTAGAAGTTGCGCCAATAACTTTCAAATTCAATTCCTTTAACATAAAATCCGCATCTTTTTTAGAAACACATCTTGGATTATAACGCCTATAGTACAACGTTTCTAATAATCTGTAAGTCGAGTATTTAGAAAGAAAATCAATTAAAATATACTTATTAGACACTCTTATCATTTCTTTTATAATGCTTCTAACATCCTTCGCGTAATGATAGTGCATCGTGCCAACGCAAGAAACAAAATCAAAACTCTTATCAGTAAATGGAAGACGATCATTAATGTCATGCCGCAATACTGATATTGACGGGTTTCTATTTTGAATGATGTTTAAATATTCCATATTAATATCTTCAGCGACAGCGCTAATTCCTTGAGAAGCAAAGTAATAAGAAATATTACCCATGCCAGCTCCCAATTCTAAAGTTTTTCGCAAATTAATATTTTTAAAATTTTTATCAATAAATTTTAAAATAACCCGCCAATCACTTATCTTTTTATGATCGTGAGGGTGAACTAATGTTTGATATTTCATAGGGAGTCATAAATTTATTTTTTCTATTTAACAAAAAAACTGCTTTTAATAATATTCTCACAAAAATATTATTTATTTCATAATCGTGAAAATAAACAACGCAATTACCATTTTTATCCTTATTTTTCCAAAATTTTAAAAAGTAATTTTTCAAAGAAGTAGTAACGGGAACGCACATTATGGAATTTATTTTTTGCGGCGAATCAATTAATAATTGATTTTCACTATTTCCGAGATAAGACAAAGGAAATGTTCGACCAGTACAATCGTAAACATAACCCAA
>CAYICO010000003.1:0-8059 GCA_964361935.1 uncultured Candidatus Saccharibacteria bacterium | reverse complement strand
ACCCAAATTATGCAATAAATTTAAAATATCGCTATTCATAAACCAAGCGCCACCGGTAAATCCGCTGATCTTATGACCAGCGTTTTCCAGCCACTGTTTATCTTCTTGAATTCTTCTTCCTAGATATTCTGGCGAGATGTCAGTGCCGCGTTTTTCTTTGTCATAAAAATGAGTGTGCTGTTCTATTAACTGCCCATGACTTTTTAAATAATTTAATCTTTCTTTCCACTTATTTTCATCAAAACCATTTTTTTTATAAATCTCAATCGTAGGATTAAAAGCAAACCAAGTAATTCTTATTTTTTCATGGAAACAAAAATCAACAACGGCTTTGACCCTTTTCCAAGTTTTATCATCATGAAGTCTCTCGGTATGTATGATTATACAAATAGGATTTTTCACATCTTTTCCAATAATAATTTTATAGAAACGGAAATGTCGTCCCAATTATATTTTCTGACAAATTTTAATGCGTTACTTCTTAAGGATTCCAGCACTGCTTTATTTTCTAATAAATATAAAACACTATTTGCAATATTTTTATAGTTGGATGGTTCTATTAACAAACCATTATAATTATTATCAATAATATCACAAATCCCTCCAACTTTTGTCCCAACAACAACGGTTCCGCATGCCATCGCTTCTAAAAAGGCAATGCCCAATCCTTCCGCAAGAGACGGTCCAATAAAAATACTGGAAGAATTTAAGATATGAGGCAACTTTTCATGATTTATCTTGCCTAAAAATTGGACATTATTTTTAAGCCTTAAAATATCAACAAGATTTTTTAAATTAGCTCTTTCCTCTCCATCGCCAATCAACGCAAGTCGGACATCCGGAAATTTTTTAATTATTATTGGCATAGCTTGCAAAAGATACTCCAGTCCCTTAACTTTTTTAAAATTTGCGACTGCGATGATTTGCCAATAATTTCTCTTTATTCCCAATATCTTAAAATTATTTAGATCAATACCGCTGGGAATATGGAATATTTTACCTGATGGCACGCCCAATTTTTCAGCCCTTTCCTTGAGAGCGTTGCTTATTACATGCGCGAACGATGCTTTAGTATGAATTAATTTATAAAAGGGGTAAAAAAAATTAATTATTTTTTTATATTCAGGCATATCCAAAGTGCCGCTTTGTAAACTTAGAATATAAGCTTTTTTTCTGAAAACTTTTATGAGAAAAGCGGCGGCGGCGGCATAACTTGCCATAATAGCGTAAGAAAAATTAAAATCAGCCGAATAACTTTTTATTAACGCTAAAAATGGAAACAAAAACTTGTCGTACCTAAACCCAAAGCCCAAACGATAAACAGCCGCAGAATTAATTACTTCTTTTTTCGGAAGTAAACGAGAATGCCTTGCGGTAAAAATAATAAAATTAAAATCCTCACCCAGTCTCCTTGTAATTTCCTCCGTAAAAACCTCCGCTCCGCCAATAAATGGCTTATAAAAAGTTGTGAGAACCAAAACACTCTTTTTCATATCTGGTAATTATACTTTCCCAATTAAACGCGCCGTTAATATGATTTTTTATTCTTCTTCCCAAACGTTCTCTTAGTCCAGTGTCGCTGACCAACTTATTAACGCTTTCAACTATAGCGTTGACATCGCGAGGAGAAATTAAAAAACCGCATTCATTATCACTAATTATCTCTCTTGTCCCGCCAACATCAGTTGCTATAACCGGAAGACCGACGGACCCCGCTTCCAATACGCATCTTGGCAATCCTTCGGAATAAGACGTGTTGATGAAAATGTCAGAATTCAAAAGCGTTTTAATCACATCTTGATGATTCATTTCTCCTAAAAAAATAACTTTCTCCCTTAAATTTAATCTGCCAACCGCCGCTTCAATTTCTTTTTTATAAGGTCCGCCTCCAATAATTTGAATAATAACGTTATTTAACGAGGGAGCGGAATTTACAAGTTCATTTAATCCCTTGGCATAAATTATGCGTCCCACAAAAGTAACTTTAAGCGGTAGTTTATCACCGTAAGAAACATTTAATTTCGAATCAACATCAATGCCATTATAAATCTTAATAGGTTTAACAGCTCCTAAATGCTTTAAGAAAACACAAGCGGCATCAGAAACGCCAACCGCAACATTAGAGAAACGAACCACAACGAAGGCAATGGTATGATCAACAACCAGCGCTGCTAAATTGATAAGATAATTTTTTGTCAAAGCGTGCTGTCCTCCTCTTTCTATGTGAATTACGGGAATTCCGCCTAATTTTCCAAAAAGAAAGCCGATCCATGTTATCGGAAAAAATCTCGTATTTATAACCGCGTAATCAAATTTATTGTTATATATAAATTTTAATAATTTTAAAACAGCTGTCGGATGGGGGATGGGAAAACTGTTGTTTAAAAAAATAGGATTCCAACAACAAAGACCGCATATTTCAATGCCTTCAATATTTTTTTGATAATTTTTTTCTCCGCAGGCGACAATAAATATTTTATAACCTCTTTTCAATAATCTGACGGCAAGCTCATGAATACTTTCAACATATCCGCCTTTATACGGGTGATAAAAAGCGGCGAAGACAATAATTCTTCTCATTTTAAATCTTTGAGGGCCAACTCACGGACAAGTCTTTCAAGTTTTTGTTTCTGTTGGCGATTAACAATATAATTGTGAAAAGTCAGCATAAATAAAATAATAAAGGCGATAATCATTATCAAATCCATCGGCCTGCTTAGTCCTAAATAACCAGTGACAGGAGACACGCTTCTGGGAAAAATAGAAACAAAAATAAAAGACACCCAAATAAATCCCCAAAATAACAATTCTTTTCTCGTAAAATTGGCTCTTTTATAATAAAGATAGGTGAGATGAATAGCCGCAAGCCCCACCACCACCCCAACAAGCTGAATGCCAATCATATTTTTATTATAGTATTATACGCCAAAGAAACATTTGCGCTAGCAGTTTTAATCCGTGCATGATGTGCACGCCCTTTGCGCTATCGCTATAAATAGCGGGAATAATATATTCCCCATAAGGAATTTTATTTTTGCCAACTTTTAATGCCATCTGAATCTCTCCCGAGTAATCATTTTTATTCCAAGCAATTTTTGGCAAGCAACTGGTTTTAAAAACCCTAAAACCGCACCACATATCTTTTAAATTAATATTAAATAAAAGGCGCGCCGTAAAATTTAAAGTTCTGTTTCCCAAAAAACGTATTAAAGGCATTTTATCACCGCCTTTACGAACAGTAAAAACAAAATCTAACTTATTTGCCTCCATATATTCTAAAATTTCAGGAATATATTCGGATGAATGCTGGCCGTCGCCGTCAATAGTGATTATGACGTCAGCGCCCAGTTTACAGGCCGCCTCACAACCAGTTTTTAAAGCAGAGCCCTTGCCTAAATTAATGCGATGATTAAGCAATATTATTTTTTTTCCCTCATCACAACTCCTTTTGCACGCATTTAAAGTGCCGTCATGCGATCCGTCATTTATGATGATTAGCCAATCAGCATATTGTCTGGATTTTTCAATAACATTTTGTATATTTCTTTCTTCGTTGTGCGCTGGAATCACCAAAGCGATTTTTTTTTCGCTCATAATTCTTTTTTATACCAATCTATTGTTTTCTTTAAGCCTTCGTCAAGAGAATATTTGGGCCGAAAATCCAACAAATTCCTCATTTTGCTTATATCGGGAAAACGATGTTTTACGTCGTCTCTGCTTTTAATAAATTTCACGCCCAGTTTTTTCCGCCCACAAACATCAATAATTCTTTCAGCTAAATCTAATACGGTGGTAGGTCTGCCCGTTCCTATATTAATTACCTCGCCATTAGTCTTTTGGGATTCTAAAGCTTTGACGGTTGCCGCTATATTGTCATTTATATAAACAAAATCTCTGGTTTGGGTGCCGTCTCCATAAATCAACGGCTGAAGTCCGGCTAAAACGCGTTTGATGAAAATACCAATAACAAATCCATAATCGCTGGATTCTTGGCGCGGCCCATAAACGTTGAAAAATCTTAAAGAACACGTAGGCAGTTTATATTTTCCCCAATAAGATTCCATTAACTTCTCGCAATACAACTTGGTTACGGCATAAGGCATTTGCGGATTAACGTGGCCGCTTTCCGCTTCTGGTATCTCTATCGGTTCTCCATAAACTTCTGAACTGGAAGCAAAAACCACCTTTGGCTTATTATATTTCAAGGATAAATTTAAAATGTTGCGCGCGCTTTCCACGTCATTTAAGACGTCAATGGGTGATTCAATGGTGCGCCTAACGCCAACTATGGCCGCGTGATGAAAAACGCCGCTTAGTTTGTTGCTCTTGAAAATAGATTCCAAATCAGCAAAACTATTCGCATCTCCCTTTATAAAAGTCATTCTATTTTTTAAATGACTTATATTATCTAATTTTCCCGTGCTTAAATTATCAAAACAAAAAACCTCATCTCCGTTATTCAATAAATTTTCACATAAATGAGAACCGATAAAACCAGCGCCGCCGGTTATCAAAATTTTTCTTCTCATGTTTTTCTTCTAGGATATATCCTGCTTGTTTGGCTTTCAACCCCCGCGACGCTTAATTGGCAGTCGAAATTAATTTTTTGGTCATTTTCCCTATTTTTGTATTGGTTGGTAGGACTAGATTATCAAAAAAACAATTTTGTAATTAATAGACATTGGCTGTGGCTTCCCGCCTTGCTGTTAGTTTTAACCAGATTATTGCCATTTTTTCATTGGGGAGAATTTCCATTGGCCGCCGATGCCGGAGTTTATATAGCAACTTTCAAACCTTATGTTCCCATACCGGTAATTTACGCTTTTTATATACTGCTAAATCTTTCTTTGGGATTTGGCATTTATCACATAGCAAAAAAGTATTTTGATGAAAAAACGGCATTTTTCAGTTTATTAATTTTTTCTCTGTCTTTATCGCAATTCCTGACTTACTGGGTTTTTTATGCCAAAATGACCGTGGCTTTATTATTTAGTTTTTTATCAATTTATTTATTAGAAAAAAAATCGTGGTGGGCAATTCCCGCATCAGTGTTGATAGGATATTTTCATCCACTGACACTTTTGCCGTTTCTATTGGCAATTTTACTATTTTCTGTATTTAAAAAAGAAAAAAGGGAGTTTTTAGCTGTTAATTTTATCTCCATACTGGGAATTTCATTCATAATTAATTGGGGAGATTTTCTAGGATACCTATACTACACAGAAAAATACCTGACAGGCAATTACTTTAAAGGAATATCAGAAGTGCTTGCCGGCAATTTCGTGCAAATTGATTTTTATCAAAATTTTTTAGCTTTAATTTATCTGCCTTTCGCTTTATTAGGATTTATAAGACTGATATATAACAAAAAGTATGATTTTTTGTTTTTTTACGCATTGATTAATTTTTCGCTAATATATCTTAATTTTATATTTCATAACCGCTTTATAATTCTTTTAGATATAGTATTTATCATTTTGGCGGGAGAAGTCCTATTGAGCTTTTTAAAAATTGTTTGGATTAATACGTCGGCTAAACTTGTGTCTTTTTTAATTTTTATAATTCTTTCAATAAATTTGGCGTATCAAAGCTGGATTACAGAGCCGCTTATCAATAAAAAAGAACTGGAAGAAATTAAATGGTTTGCTAAAATAGACAGAGATCTTCCGATTATAAGCATTAATTCACTATATAATCCGGTCCTAAAAGGATACGCCGAACATCTGATAATGGATGGAGAGGAATATTTTGAAAATGGCATCAAAAAACTTCCCGAACAGCCGGTGTTTATATATATGGGGAGGAGAGGACCGATTTTAGAATTAAATAAAGACCAATCTTTTAGGAAAATAAGTGAACATTTTTGGGAGTTTTGGTCAGTTAAAAGTTATCCACAAGAATAATATTGACACCATTAACAAATAATGAAAAAATTAGGGGTATATGGCTAAACAGTTTTTAGATTTCTTAAAGAGTGAAAAAGGCAACCAATCTTTCAAGTCATTGATTGGTGTTTCTTTTTTTATAGTTTTTGTAGTCGTTTCCATTTTAATAAACAATCCAGAAGTTCCTCTTTCTTATAGAGTTGCTTTCGGTTCTTCACATGGCGGAAGCGGTGGCGGAGGTGGAGGCGGTGGAGGAGGAAGCGTGTCTAGTTCTGGCACTTACTCAAGTCCGGTTAATAATAGCGTTTCTTTCTATGTTGATAGCGCTCTTGGAGCTGAAAATGGCGTAAAGCCAAGCGATAATACAGTAATGAAGATTAATATACCTGCCGGTAGGGTTGCCAAGACAACTTCTGTAAAACTAGAATCGGTGAGTTTTGGCTCGTCTTCAGTAAATGGAGCAGTTGGATCATTGCCTTCTGGCTATTCCGTAGTAAATGATAATTTATTAAATGTTAATTTGACTGACACCAACGGTAACAAAGTTACACTTAGTGGTCCAGCGTTTTTAGAGTTTCAATATGCTTCTAACGAAGTTGCTAATAAAGATGTCAGTTCTTTATTGGGTTATCGTTGGAATAGCGATAATAAAAATTGGGACGCATTACCAACAACCGTTGTTGTTGACGGGGGTGTCGTGAGAATCAATGTTACAACCAGTAAAACAAGTTATTTTGCTGTTTTAGGCAAACCAGGAAAGGGAGTGCCTGTTGCGGCTTCTTCGCTTCCAGCCTCTTCAGCCGTTGTTGATAAGACATCGTTAATAGCTTCAATTAGACAGCAACTAGCGGGACTCATCTCTCAAGTTTTAGCTTTATTGCAAGATTCTATAAAATCAGGCAAAACTGTTTCTCCAGAGTTACAGAAACAATTAGCTAGTCTTTCAACTACAACAACATCCAGTACCGATTTGCCGCCATCCGGTCTTTATAAAGGCGATAAAGGCGACAATGTCAAGAAGTTGCAAGAATTATTAGTAAAATGGAATGTTGGTCCAGCCGCCAAGTTATTAGCAACCACCGGAGTAACTGGATTTTATGGAGATATGACTGTTGGTGCCGTGTATGAATTGCAAAGCTCTTTAGTGAAAGGTAATAGTCCTGCCGCTAAGGCGTTAGCGGATGCCATCAATAAAGGCGCAAGTAGAGGTGGATGGGGACCGTTAACAAGAAATGCGCAGGTTGAATACCTCAAGTAGTGATTGGCTACAGATAGTTAATAAAAACACCTCGATATGTTCGAGGTGTTTTTATTTTCAAGAAATTTATAATATAATGTCAAAAGCTCTATTCAATTTATGATGTGGGAACAATGCCGAAAACGCCTAAAAGGAGAAAATTTTTTATTATAGAGGGTCAAGATGGAACTGGAAAAGCCACTCAAGTAGAAAAATTAGTTAGGAAATTTTTAGCTTTAAACCGTTGGGTTAAAAAAATTTCTTTTCCAAGATACGGATATGGATCAGCGAAATTTGTTGAACTTTATCTAAAAGGTGAGTTTGGCCCACCACAAGACATGGATCCGCGCATATCTTCTTCTTTTTACACTTATGACCGTTTTATGGCAGCTTCTGTAATTAATGATTGGCTAACAACCGACACGGTTATTGCTGATAGATACACAGCTTCTAATATGGCCCATCAAGGTGGCAAGATAAAAGATCCTCAAAAGCGTAGAGAATTTTTTCATTGGCTCATTGACTTGGAATTCAATGAGCTTAAAATTCCGAGACCAGATTTAACATTAATATTGAGCGTTCCCCCAGAAATAAGTTTTGACGCCGCTAAAAAGAGAGCCATCGCAGAGGGCCGCAGTCAGGACGGACACGAAATTAATTTCGAGCATATTGAATCGGCAGCAATAGTTTATAAAGAATTAACTGAAATATATCCAGAAGAATATATATTAATTAATTGTGTTGAAAACGGCTTGTGGTTATCGCCGGATATAATCCACATTAAAATCTGGGAAACTATAATGCCCCTCCTATAATGGGGGGTATTTATTTTCTTCAATCAGCTAAAACATTTTCTAAATCTCTCTTCACTGAGTGCTCCGAACATTCGTTCAGAGAGACTATAGAAAATGTTTTTATATAGAAGGGGGTGGCTGGT
>CAYICO010000002.1:1260-13603 GCA_964361935.1 uncultured Candidatus Saccharibacteria bacterium | reverse complement strand
AATGGCAACTCGGCACCTTGCAAGATCAATAGTTCTTCAGTCCCTCTACGAATGGGATTTTTGGGACAAGAAGATTGATTTAAAATCAACCGTTGAGCGCAATCTTAATGAATTTGCTCCCGGATTAGATGAACCGGAGTTTGTTTGGAAAATATTAAATGGAGTAATAGAACATTTGGACAACTTAGACAATATAATAAAAAAAGCCACTCCAGATTGGCCGCTGGATAGGGTGGCAATAGTTGACAGAAACGCTTTAAGAATTGGCCTTTATGAATTAATTTACGCTAATCCAGAAGAGGTGCCCCCAAAAGTTGCCATCAATGAAGCAATAGAAATAGCCAAAAATTATGGCGGACCTAATTCTGGGAAATTCATAAATGGAGTTTTAGGAACAGTATATAAAGAAATAGAAGCTAGTAAAGAAAAAGCAGAATAAATTGTCCACATCTAACCTAGAAACAATTATTGAATATAAATTTAAAAATTCATCTTCCCTCAAGGAAGCTTTAACGCATCGTTCTTATTTAAACGAAAATCCCGATCGAGGAATACCTAACAATGAAAGACTAGAATTTCTGGGAGATGCGATATTGGAATTAGCAGTAACCGAGGAATTGTATAATCGTTTTCCTAATTATGACGAAGGCAAGCTAACAACTTTAAGAGCTGCTTTAGTTAACTATCAAATACTGGCTCAAATAGGCAAAGAAATAATGCTCGATAAGGAAATTCTTTTATCGAAAGGGGAGGCAAAGGACACTGGAAAGGCTAGAGACGTCATTATCGCTGACGCAATGGAAGCTCTGATTGGAGCGATTTATTTAGACTCTGATTATACAAAGGCCAAAATCTTTGTCAGTAAGTTTGTTTTGGGAAAATTAGAAGAAGTTCTAAAAAGTGGATCGTATAGAGATGCCAAGAGTCTACTGCAAGAAAAAGCGCAAAGCGACAAAAAGGTTACTCCAACCTACAAACTTCTAGAAGAAAGCGGGCCAGAACATCAAAAATTATTTAAAGTGGGAGTTTATTTAGGAGAAGAATATTTGGCTTCCGGTGAAGGATACTCAAAACAAGAGGCGGAACTAGAAGCCGCAAAAAAAGCTCTGGAGAAAATATAAATTGTGAGGGATGGGGGGGGTCCTGTCTGGCGTTTGTCTCGAAAGTATGTGGTTGATTTTCTCCAGCCCGCTTCGCCAGCGAGGCGAGCGAGAAAATCACCACTCGGCCTCTCAGCCTCGCTCATCCCTCGACTCGGCTCGGGATACCATGCCCGCTCGGCTTCCGAGACGCCTTTCTCAACAAACACCAGCCACCCCCTTCTATATAAAAACATTACCTTCTCACAATAATTCTCTGACGAGACCGTGAAGGCGAATATATAAATTACGAAGCTTGGAGTAAGGCTATAAGCAAAAAAGCGCTGTTTGAGTTCCGAAGTCCGTCTCGCTTGCAGGCGGACGAGACGGAGGGCGAGTTCGCTTTTTTGCTATATAGCACATGACAAGCGAGTTATTAATTTATATGAGCCGTAACAGGTTGAGGAGGAGAGTTATTGGGGAGAAGGTTTTTGAAAGAGTATAATTAAAACAAATGCTCAAAAGATTAGAGCTTGTTGGTTTTAAATCTTTCAATCAGAAAGCCGTTTTAGATTTTCCTCAAGGCATTACCGTTATTGTCGGACCAAACGGTTCCGGTAAATCTAATATTGTTGACGCAATTAAGTGGATATTAGGAGAGAGAGAATCAAAAAATTTAAGAGGTGATTCTGCAGAAGACCTAATTTTCTCTGGTAATAGCAGTAAAACTCGCTTGGGACTTGCCCAAGCTAGTCTCTATTTAGACAACAGCAATCAACTATTTCCAATAGAATATAATGATCTGGTCATTACAAGAAAAATATCGAGAGACGGGACAGGCGAAATTCTATTAAATAAAACCGAAGCCAGATTAAAAGATATTATTAATATTTTTGCTCAATCACGCTTAGGAGCAAAGGGACTAACCATTATAAATCAAGGCAACAGCGACTTATTCGTTAAGGTTTCCCCGAAAGAAAGAAGGGCGATGATCGAAGAAATGCTCGGATTAAAACAATATCAAATAAAAAAACATGAAGCCGATTTAAAATTAAAAAGCACTCAATTTAACTTAGAAAAATCCAAAATCACCATAGAAGAACTATTGCCAAGGTTAAAACTTTTAAGAAGACAGGCGGAAAAGTGGTCGCAAAGAGTAAATTTACTAAGTGAATTAAATAATCTAGAAAAAAATTATTTTGCTTTAAAAGCTAATAGTTTATTGAGTTCTCGAAATAATCTAGAGGAAAAAATAAAATCTATAGATCAAAAAATAAAAGACGAGACATTAGAAACAAATAAAGGTGGACAGGACGACAAAGATGATTTTATAAAATTAATAAAAAATCTACGCTACATGGTGGGTTATAAATGCTCTTTGGCAGAACTAGCTTTAACTATCGATAATTTTCTCAAGAAACATGAATATAAAAACAGGGCAAGACTTCAAGTAAGAGAAATAGAGAGCAATGTCCGCAGCTTAGAAATTGAAAGAAATAAGTTACTACTAGAAAAAGACAAGAATTTATGGGAATGGCAGCGATTAGGAAATCTTGAAAGTTACATAGGTTTTACTGTAGAAAAAAGTTTTAGTGAAAAAAACGCTGAACAAAGAATTACAAGAATAAAACATGAGATTTCTATTATAGGAGAAACTGATCCTGCCATTATTAAGGAAGCAGAAGAGACTGAAAATAGATATAAATTTTTATCAGACCAAGTGAAAGATTTGGAAAAAGCGACCTTGGATTTAAATATATTGACAATGGATTTGGATCAACAGGTAAACTCTAAGTTCCAAAAGTATATTGGCCTAGTAAACAATGAATTGGAAAAGCATTTTCACTCAATATTTAACGAAGGGAAGGCTAAATTAATAACCAATACGGAAGAAATAGAGATAGACATAAATCTTCCTAGAAAGGGAGTAAAAAGTCTAGACGCCTTGTCCGGAGGAGAAAAGAGCTTGGTGTCACTTGCTGTTTTATTTTCCCTAATATCAGTTACGCCACCGCCATTTTTAATTTTAGACGAGGTGGATGCCGCTCTAGACGAGAATAATAGTCGTTGTTTTGCTGATTTAGTAAAAAGTTTTTCTCAAAAAACACAGTTTGTAGTTGTTACTCACAATAGATCTGTTATGGAAATTGCCGATCTGTTATACGGCATAACAATGGGAGCTGATGGCACTTCAAAAATTCTGTCTTTGAAGTTATCCACATGAGCATAAATAGCGATTCGAGTATAATTAACTTGAAGTATGAATAATATTTTTTTGGTGGCTCTTGTTGCTGTCGTTTCTATTTTGACAGCTAATTACATAGTTTTTGCTGTTTTTCAGCAGCCAACTTTGCCGCCTCCAGATGGCAACGCGCCTGCGCCTATCAACGTAGGTCCTGTTTATCAAGTTAAAAGCGGCGATCTGGGTTTAAATAATTTAAGAGCTAGCAGCATCACTCTCGGAGGCACTACGCGATCAAGCTGGCCAACAGGAGGAGTAGCTTGTACTTGGGAAGGGGTTAAGTGTGACTGTCGAGACGATAATAGCACATGGGCAGCTCTGGCTTTAACTATTGGCATGAAATGCGATCAAGGACAACTGACCGATTTTCACATAATGAGAATGGACATAACTTCTCGCTCAGCTACATGTCCCTTAACTGCGCCAGCTGGATGCGATCCAAATCTCTATACTCATTTTTCTGGACCTCCATACTCATTGTTTTAATCCAGATTATTAGGATTGACTTGTATCGTAAAATGTAATAAAATGAGTGGAAATTATGTTGGTTTTAAAGCTTCAGAGAATTGGTAAAAAGCATCAGGCGCATTTTCGTCTGGTTGTTGGCGAACAGCATACTAAATTGAATGGTAAACAGTTGGAGTACTTAGGCTGGTATAATCCCAACACGAACAAGATGGAATTTAAGAAAGAGCGCGTTTTGCACTGGTTAAAAAATGGCGCGCAAAAAACTGATACAGTACATAATATCCTTGTAACGGCAGGTATTGTTGAGGGCAAGAAGATAGCAGTGCATAGTCAACCAAAAAAGAAAAGCGTAGCTGTTGCCGAAAAGAAATAAAAGGGGATTGACCCCGCACCTTTTCTCGATTGCCTCGCGTGGCTATCTGTTTACAGAATCGAGAAAAGGTGCGGGGTTGACTCTTTTGAGTTTTTGTATATAATAGACAAGAAGATAGGGAAAGGTCGTTAAGTAGATAAAAAGTTGTTTTATTGTGATGAATACAAATTCTGATAAGGAATTTTTAGAATTTTTGATTAAATCTATTGTAGATCATCCAGAAGAAGTTAAGGTTGATCGAGCGATAGATGAAAGAGGTGTTTTGCTTTCATTGTCAGTAAGTCCAAAAGACATGGGCCAAGTAATTGGCAGGCAGGGCTCTACTGCAAGGTCCATCCGTTCTCTTTTGAGAATAGTTGGGATCAAGCATAATGCTCACGTTAATTTGAAAATTAACGAACCAGAAGGTAGCACTCGTAGCGCTGAATCAAGCTACTAAAGCACTTAAAAAATTAAAAACAAAAACGCCACAGAGATTCTTTGTGGCGTTTTTGTTTGAATAATAATAATTTATGAAAAAATTCGACATCATAACAATATTTCCAAAAATCTTTGATTCTTATTTTAACGAGTCTATTCTTAAACGCGCCCAAGAAAAAAAGTTAATAAAAATTAACATTCACAATTTAAGAGATTTTACAAAAGACAAAAATAGAAAAGTAGATGACTCGCCTTATGGAGGGGGACCGGGAATGGTATTAAAAGTTGAGCCGATTTATGAAGCAGTCAAAAAAATAAAAAAGGGCAAAAAAACAAGGGTCATTTTGTTTTCTACAAGAGGAAAGTTGTTTAATCAAGAAACAGCTCAAAGATTAGCTGAATATGAGCAACTAATTTTTATTTGCGGTCGTTACGAAGGAGTAGACGAAAGAGTGGCTAAATATATAGCCGATGAAGAAATATCAATAGGAAATTTTGTTCTATCTGGAGGAGAAATACCCGCAATGATAATAGTTGACGCTGTATCTCGTTTCATTCCTGGGGTTTTAGGGAAGAAACAATCGCTTGAAACAATAAAAGGATCCTACGCCACATATACAAGACCAGAAAAATTTAATAAATGGAAAGTGCCT
The DNA here is from genome assembly GCA_964361935.1 of uncultured Candidatus Saccharibacteria bacterium. Classification (GTDB taxonomy): domain Bacteria; phylum Patescibacteriota; class Minisyncoccia; order UBA6257; family UBA11618; genus CAZATK01. Next base: position 8,368 of record CAYICO010000002.1, on the reverse strand, counting down.
AAAGTTCTGCTTTCTGGAAATCATAAAAAAATTAATGAGTGGAGAAAAGTTGACAAATAGTGAGTAAAAATTTATACTAGTGCTGGTTCTCGTTCCTTGAAAACCTGTTTTGCGAAAGGGAGAAAACAATGAATTGGGAGGGATTTGCGAGGTCACTTCAGGGTGATTTAATGTATGCTTTTGGGTGCCTTTTTGTCATTATAGTGGTTTACTTCCTCGTATCTTATAAATATCCTGGCACCGAAGAGTTATATACAAGAAAAGCTTTTGCGAAAATAGCAATAACAGCTACAGTCTTTGTGTTAAGCCTTATGGTTATCCGAGCTATCGGAGCCGGCCTAACCAATCGTATGCCACGCCAAGATGTAAATAAGCAACCTGTGTACGAACAAATGGATTCACATAATTAAGCGCATGACTGATCCGAACCGCACAACAACCCCAAGGGAGGTCTCGATGAAGCGCCTTCAAGCTCTGCCGATTATCGCTATTATACTCGCCGGATGCTCCAACTATCAAAATGTTCCGCCAAACGATATCGGGATGATGATTACACCGACTGGTTACGAAGATCATATTTATACTCCAGGCCAGGTAGATGTAGGTCAAGCTGATGCAAGCGGACAAATGAATCGTCTTGTACTTATACAGCGTAGCGGTATAGAAGTTAAGGAAGGATTTCTGGGCAAAGAAGCGAGCGAAGATAAAGAAGACCATCGTTGTTTAACCAGCGACAAGGCGCCTCTTACACTTGATGTTCGCATGCTTTTTGCTCTTCCTGACTATGAAACCACACAAGGTAAAAAAGATCTTGCTCGCATTTTTATGCTTGGCAATCCTCAAGAGGTAGTGGGAACAAACGCGAGAGTGCTGCGAATTAGCGCCGAATCAGTTTACAACGAACAAGCTAAACAATCTGTACGTGGAAAAATACGCCAAATATGCGCCCAATACGAAAATTTTGATGCCGTTTTTAATGCATTTAAAAATGATGAAGGTGGGTTTACAAGGCAGATTGAAAGAATAGTAAATGATGTTTTGCAAGAAAGAAATGTGCCGCTTCGTCTCGTGAATGCGTTTCCGTCAAACATTAAGCCGGATCCAAGTGTTATTGAGGCAATAGCAGCGCAGCAGGCCGCTGAAAAGAGAGTGAAAGCAATTAGAACTCTTACAGATTTCCTTGACGAAGATAAGACTGGCTCTCGATTGCTTATTTATCAAATGCAAACCTGGCAGGAAATAGTGAATAAGGGAAATTCTAATGGACATAATACAATATTCTTCGCGCCCGGCGGCACTACTAATGTTCTGCCGCTTCCGCAAAGTAAGTAATGCGCATCACGCATCTATACCTTGAAGCAAGTCGCTTCAGGGTTTTTTATTTAAAAGGCGCGGGGTTGATCTTTTTTAATTATCTATATATAATAACCCTATTCCGCAGACAGTAGGGGCGTGAAAACGCTTAATAATCCTGCTTGAGGATTTAATCTTCTTTTGTTTGCGGCCTCAAAGGTCGCTATTTATTTAATTAAATGCTTACAAAACAACAAAAAATTAAACAGGTTGAGGATGGCATTAAAGAGATAAAAGATAGTAAGGTTATTTTGTTCGCTGATTTTTCTGGAATACCAACAGCTGAATTAAGAAATTTGCGTTTGGTATTAAAAGAAGTTGGCGGGAAATTTAAGGTAATCAAAAAAAGGTTACTTAAAATTGCATTAGGAAAGTCTGGCATTAGTTCCGACCCAACAGAATTTGAAAGCCAGGTAGGAACAATTTTACTACCAAAAGAAATTTTTTCGGCAGCGGGAAGTTTATATAGGTTCATTAAAGATTTAGCGAAATCTAAAAAAGACCTAAAAATACTTGGCGGCGTAGATATTTTAGAAAATAAAAAGATCACCGCGGAAGAATTCGTTAAAATAGCTAAGTTGCCGTCAAGAGAAATGCTCTTGACTCAAATTGCCGTTATGCTCACTATGCCTGTTAAAAAATTAATGCTCGCGTTAAATGAAAGGTCAAAATTAACCAATAAATAAAACTATGGAAAAATTTCAAGATTTATTAACAAAAATAGAACAAATGAACGCAATGGAGCTTTCTGAATTAGTAAAAGCAATGGAGGAAAAGTTTGATATTTCGGCTTCCGTGCCAGTGGCTGTAGCTGTAGGAGCCGTTGGTGGAGAATCAGCCGCAGAGGAGAAAACAGCATGGAATGTTTTATTGAAAAATGCTGGAGCGCAAAAAATACAAGTCATTAAAGCCGTTAAAGAAGCAACGGGTCTTGGTTTACAAGAATCAAAAACCATCGTTGATGGAGCTCCAAAAGTTGTAAAGGAGGGATTAAAGAAAGAAGAGGCAGAGGAACTAAAGAAAAAGCTAGAAACAGCTGGAGCTGTGGTAGAATTACAGTAATCAGAGAATAAAAAGTCCCGCATATTGCGGGACCGGGCGCTTAGTTCAGTGGTAGAACGCTCCCTTCACATGGGAGAGCTCGCAGGTTCGATCCCTGCAGCGCCCACCGACTTAACAAAACTATATTCTTCAACAGACTTAATTCTTTTAGCTAAAATCATAACATCACCGTCATTCTTCTTGTTAAACACGCAAACATTAAGCGCGCCGTATTGTTCAAAACTAAAACTCCAATTTTCGTCAAGAAAAACAACACCGCTTTTTGGATGATAAGCTTTGAGCCAATCTTTTGAAAAAACCGGGCCACTATCTATGAAGAGATAATCTTTATCCCATGACTCCAAAAGGGGGGTAGCAAATGTTATCGCTATCACTCCTCACTCTCCTTTCTTGAGGTCTTTGCGGAACTCATAGCCCCATTTCACGAAACCTAGACGTTTATACCAAGCATGGATTTTTGGCTTTTTGAATCGACTGGTAAGAATTAATTTATAACATCCAAGTTTTTTTGCTTTTTCTTCGGCTATTCTAACCAACTTTGTTGCTAGTCCCATTCCTTCATATGCTTGTTCCGTAAAAACATCTTCAATAAGACCCCATGGCTCATTATGTAAATCATTTCTACCAACTACAAGAGAAGTCCGAGAAACTTCCTGACCTGTTCTTGGGTCTACAAAAGAAAATTTAAATTCCTTCACCTCAACGCTCTGTTCTTTAAGTTCCATATTATCCTCCTTAATGTAAAACAACTGCAAGATTTATACCATATTCAGTAGTTATCCACAAGTTTAGCCATTGACCAAAAAGGTAGTTAAATTATGATGGAAGTAGCGGTTGGTGGGGAATTGTGGATAAGTATGGGGAAAACTAGTCATTCTGGGGAAAACTCGCAAAATATTATGTTTATCGGAGAATATCAACACAACATAGACGAGAAAGGCAGAATGGCAGTGCCTGTTAAGTTTCGTTCACAAATTGGCAAGGGAGCAATCGTTACCCGTGGTTTAGATCATTGTTTATTTATATTCACCCAAAATGAATGGCAGGAGTTGGCCAAAAAATTAGTTTCACTGCCGCTAGCGCAATCTAACTCTCGGGCGTTCGCCCGACTTATGTTGGCGGGGGCAATGGAAGTTGAACTTGATAGTCAAGGAAGAATTCTTCTGCCGGATTATTTGAGACAATATGCCGGCCTTAAGAAACAAACAGTGGTTGCCGGAGTTTATAACAGAGTAGAAATTTGGGACGAAGATTCATGGAAACAATATAAAGCGAAAACAGAATCCAATTCAGATGAGATTGCGGAGAAGTTATCAGAATTAGGAATATGATCGAAACCAAACACATTCCAGTTCTTTTAAATGAGACGATGAAACTATTAGAGCCAAAATCCGGAGAAGTTTTTATTGATTGTACTTTTGGCGGCGGAGGACATTCAGGAAAAATATTAGACAAAATTGGCGCTAATGGAAGATTACTAGCCATAGATTGGAATTTGGAGGCAATTAATAAATGCAAATTATACGCAAAAGAATTCCATCATTTAGAATGTTTGAATGCAAATTTCGCAGATTTGCTCCATATCACCCAAAAAATAAATTTTCCTAAAGCTGATGGTCTGTTGATTGATTTGGGAATCTCATCTGATGAATTAGAAAATTCCGGAAGAGGATTTAGTTTTCAAAAAAATGAGCCGTTGTTTATGACCTTTAGCAATAATGAGAAGCCAGTCAGGACAATTCTTAAAGAATTAAAAGTGAAGGAATTGGAAAAGATTATTAAAGATTTTGGGGGAGAAAGATACGCCGGAAGAATTGCTGCGGCTATTAAAGAAACTTTAAAAAAACACCCGATAGAAACAACCCTGGACCTGGCTTCGGTAATAATGAGAACCGTACCAACAAATTATGAACATCAGAGAATACATCCGGCCACAAGAACATTTATGGCTCTAAGAATATACGCAAATAAAGAACTGGAAAACTTAGAAAAAGTTTTGGGAAACGTAATAAAAGTTATGAATGTTGGCGGGAGAGTAGCAGTTATATCCTTCCATTCGTTGGAAGACAGGATAGTAAAAAATTATTTTAGAAATTTGAATAAGGATGGTTTAGCGGAGATACTGACTAAAAAACCGCTGGAACCCAGCGAGGAGGAGAAATTGAGCAATCCCAGGTCCAGATCATCAAAATTAAGAGCCATAAAAATAAAAAATCATGACGGTATCTAAACAAAAAAATAAAAAGGTTCGGAAAATAATTATAATTTTTAGTTTTGCGCTGGTAATTTTTACATTGGGCAATATCTTTATTTATAATAAAATAGTAAATTTTCAACATCTTACGACTACTCAAACAAAAAGTTTAGAAGGCATGAAGCTGGCTAATGCTGATCTTAAAAATCAGCTTTATAAAATACTGGATCTAAAAAATTTAAATAGCGTGGCAAAAAGTTTGGGAATGGTTAAAGTTAACAATGAATCGGTTTCATTTTATAACATTAATAACTAGCATATTAGGCGCTTATTTCCTTTTAATTTTAAACATCTACAATTTACAGATTCAAAAGGGACAATATTATTCAGAAAAGGCGCAGTTACAATACCGCCTTTCGGGATTCTTGGAACCCCACAGGGGTTTAATTTATTTTTCTGATAAAAATAATAATCTGATTCCCGCAGCAATAAATAAATCATATGAAACTATTTTCGCTGTGCCCAGAGAGATTAATGATATCGATAAGACAGTTGAAAACTTGGGTCCAATTTTAAACATCGAGCAAGAACAATTAAGAAAACAGATAGGTAAAAAAAATTTGTATGAGCCGTTAGTGAAAAAGGCGACACCGGAACAAATATCTAAAATTAATGAATCGCCCATAAAAGGTATTTATGTAGATGACCAGGAATGGCGCTATTATCCCTTTGGAAATTTGGCGTCTCAAGTATTAGGATTTGTGGGATATAACGATCAAAATAATTTCGTTAGCGGACAATACGGAATAGAAAAGAAATTTGACGGTTTATTGAGCGGTAAGCCGGGAATGGTTGAGAATAAAGAGATTATTAAACCAATTCAAGGTAGCGATCTGGCTACAACCATAGACAGAAATATTCAGACTGAAGTCGAAACTAAACTAAAAGACTTGATAGAAAAACATAAAGCGGCCGGAGGAACAGTGATAATTCAAGAGCCAAAAACCGGAAAAATAATTGCCTTAGCAAATTATCCCACATTTGACCCTAATAATTATTCTCAATACAATATTGCGCACTTTATAAATCCAGCGGTTCAATCTATATATGAACCCGGATCCGTATTTAAAGTCATTACGGTTGCCGCTGGATTGGACAGTAAAAAAATTACTCCAGAAACTACCTATTACGATTCTGGGTCAATAAGTTTTCCGGATGGTAAGAAAATTAAAAACTGGGATCTAAAAGCTCACGGTACGGTTACCGTAAGAGAAATAATAGAGCGCTCAATTAACACCGGAAGCGCTTTTATGGAGAGCAAGATAGGACATAAAAACTTTTATGATTATGTTAATAAATTTGGCTTTGAAGATTTAACTCAAATTGATTTGCCGGGAGAAGTCAGCGGGAATCTTAAAAACATTAAAACCAAAAATTCTAACATTGACTTTGCAACCGCGTCATTTGGTCAGGGAATATCAGTAACACCAATACAGTTAATAAGCGCGGTATCGGCTATAGCTAATAAAGGAAAATTAATGAGACCATATATAACCGCCACTCAAAAACCATTAGAAATTAAACAAGTTATATCTCCGGAGGCAGCTAACGAAACAACTGATATAATGGTTTCGACTGTAAATAAAGCTCTTGTGGCTAAAATACCCAAATACAAAATAGCCGGAAAAACAGGAACAGCCCAAGTGCCAGATTTTAAACGAGGAGGATACACAACGGATGTTATTAACAGCTATGCGGGCTTTGCTCCAGCGTCTGACCCAAAATTTGTCATTCTCATAAAACTGGACAAACCGGAAGGCGCGCCTCTAGCGGGCGCGACAGTAGTCCCGCTATTTCGCGAATTAACAGAGTTTATATTAAACTACTACAATATACCCCCAGATGATATCATTTCTTAAAAAAATATTAAAAAAGCTTGCAACGCTTACCATAAGAAAATATCAACCGGCCGTAATTGTTATAACCGGAAGTGTGGGCAAAACTTCTACTAAAGAGGCCGTTTATACGCTCTTGCGAAATATAAGAAGGGTAAGGTCGGCCAGTGGTAATTTTAATAATGAGCTGGGCGTACCTCTTACTATCATCAGCTCAAAAACAGAAATCAGGGGGATATTTTTTTGGCCAAAAGTAATTCTTAAGGCCGTTTTAAATTTACTATTTACACGAAAGTATCCGGAAATTCTTATTTTAGAATATGCCGCTGATAAACCGGGGGATATTGCCTATTTATTAGAAATAGCAAAGCCTCAAATCGGCATAGTGACGGCAATCGGAGAAGTGCCAGTTCATGTCGAATATTATTCTGGACCAGAGGCGATAGCAGAAGAAAAAGGTAAAGTGATCGAGGCTTTGTTTCCGATGGGATTTGCAGTACTTAACTTTGACGATGAATCAGTTATAAGGATGAAGGATAAAACACGAGCCCGTATTATAACATTTGGTTTTGGAGAGGGAGCGGATATTTATATAAGTAACTTG
>CAYICO010000002.1:0-1250 GCA_964361935.1 uncultured Candidatus Saccharibacteria bacterium | reverse complement strand
CTTGGAAAATCAAAGCGAGGAACTGCCAAATGGTTTTAGCAGACCGCTGGGCATTACGTTTAAGTTGGATTACGCAGGCAGTAGCGCTCACATAAGATTGGACGGTGTTTTTGGAAAAGCGCAGGCTTATGCCATTGCGGCTGCCGCTTGTGTTGGCGTTTCTTTTGGTTTGCAATTAGGCAGAGTGGCTGAAGAAATACAATATTATGAAGCGCCTAAGAGAAGACGAAAGCTTTTGACAGGCATCAAAGGATCTTATATTTTAGACGACAGCCATAATGCGTCGCCTCTCTCCATGCATGCCGCTATAGACACAGTACGAGACTTAAAAGCTAAACGTAAAATAGGAGTGTTGGGAGACATGCTAGAGCTTGGGCCATATTCCATGGAAGCGCATGAAGAGATTGGACGCCTAGCGAGAAGAGTTTTTGATATATTAATAACCATTGGGCCAAGAGCAAAATTAATAGCTGATGGCGCGATCATAAATGGGTTTGACAAAAGTAAGGTTTTTAGCTTTGATAGTTCAGATCTGGCCAAAATAGAAACTCAAAATATTATCCAAAAAGGAGACTTAATTCTTATAAAAGGGTCGAATTCAATGCGGCTGGATAGGATAGTGGAAGAAATAAGATACAGAGTCGCTCCGACATTTTAGCTCTTGTCGTCTAGCCCGGCCAGGACGTCGCCCTCTCACGGCGAAAACATGGGTTCAAATCCCATCGAGAGCACAAAAAAGAAAAGGCTCACTAAAGAGCCTTTTCGTTTTTGTTCGAAGATGGGATTTGAACGGGAAGGGGTCGGGAAACGGTAGTTTCCCGTATAGGAAGGCAGGTCGTCCGCAATTTGTGGCGGACGACCGTTGGAAAACCGTGGGTTTCCAAGTTGTTCATATTCCCATCGAGAGCACAAAATAGGAAAGACCTTCTAAATAAAAGAGCCCCTTATTCAGGGGCCCCTTTGAAGAGCAAAGCGCTACTCCACTCGAGTGGCCGGTACAATGTCCAGCAACGCAGGTGGAAGAGATCGCCTGGATCAGTTTGAATGGGGCAAACGTGCCCGCTCAACAGTCCAGCCTTTCTCGCAGCGCAGACAACCAGCTCCGAGCAAAACCACTCGTGCCCGTTGCAAACCTTGTCTAACTGGATCGCCTCCGCGATGTCCGATACGATCGGAGTTGAGAAGGGGATTTTGGCAAGCCGGCGAAAACTGGCGTACGGCTTATCAACTTGAGCTTCGGCGAATTTCGT
>CAYICO010000001.1:0-21733 GCA_964361935.1 uncultured Candidatus Saccharibacteria bacterium | reverse complement strand
TTGCTCAAAATGGAGTTGAAGTGCATTTATGGCATCCATTTAGACGTCAGTCTTCAAAGCTAAGAAATCAAAATATTTTTGATTACTATAAAGTATCTGGTTTTAAAGAAAAAACTTTAGCTAATTTTGACGTTATTATTTTTGATAAACTTTTTTCAAAAATCGGAATAAACGTTTTTATCGGCTTGATTCAAAGTCTTATATGGGGTTTTTATGCTGTATTAAAATCTAAAAAAGAAAAGGTGAATATTTACTATACAAGAGATCTATTAATCACCTTTTGGTTGTTGTTTTTTAATTTACCAACCATTTATGAGGCGCATTCTATACATAATAAAAAATGGGACATCTTGCTAAGAATCTTAAAAAAACAATCATCCCTTAAATTAGTAATCACTTTAACTGCCTTTATTCAGAAACATTACTTAGACTTAGGTTTTGATGAAAATAAAGTGGTTGTTTTGTCGGATGCCGTTGATTTAAAACCATTTATTAATCTGCCTACTAAATTAGAATGTCGTAAAAGGCTAAATTTATCTAATTCCGCTATAGTGGGTTATATAGGAAGATTTAGAGTTTTTGGAGATCAAGAAAAAGGAATTCCAAATCTTGTCAGGGCTATAGCTCATCTCTATCCCCTCTTTAATAATCTAATCCTATTGTTAGTGGGAGGACCCAAAGAAGCTGTTCCCTATTATCTAAAAATTGCTGAAGAAAATAAACTGCCGTTAAATGTAATTAAATTTATAAATCAAGTGCCTGTAAATGAAGTGCCATTTTGGATGAAGGCTTGTGATGTTGTTACGATTCCATGGCCATGGACCGATTTTTCTGCTTACTACACTTCCCCACTAAAACTTTTTGAGTATATGGCATCTAAAACCCCTATCGTTGCTAGCGACCTGCCCTCATTAAGAGAAATTCTTACTGAAAATAATTCTATTTTGGTCAAACCGGGAAATACCAAAGAATTAGCTGTTGGTATTAAAAAGGTTTTAGATGGCGCAGATTTTGCTAATAAATTATCAGAACAAGCGTATAGAGATGTCCAAAATTATACTTGGAATAACAGGGCGAAGAAAATATTATCACTTTTATGCACATAATACTCATTAGCAATACCAATGAAAATAATTCTGGATGGGGCACAATGACTCACAATCATTGTTTAGCATTGAGGAATAGGGGAGTAAAATTTACACTCCTTCTGCCTAAAAAAAATAGAAAGATAGAAACTCCTTACCATAATAATGTCAAATATATTTTGCCAGATCTTCCGCTTAGTTTTAATTCCGTAAAAGGATTGATAAAATTACCCCTGTTATATAAGAAATATAGTATTACTAATTCACAAAAGGCAGTTGTTCATTCATTAATTGATTTCCCTTACGCTGTGTTAGGTTATAAAATGGCAAGAAAAAACAAATACCCATTTGTTTTTACCGCGCATGGCACTTATTCAGTTGCGCCATTTACTAAAAGAATTGACCGTTATTTAATGATTGACGCTTATAAAAATTCTAATGCCATTATTACTGTAAGCAATTTTACGGCTTTTCAGATGCAAGAACTGTCAAAATACAAAAGGGATATTAACGTGATGCTAAATCCAGTTTCTCTACCAGTTGAATTAGGAAAAGAAGACTTTTCAGTAATTAATTTATTGCCAAATAATAAAAAAATTATTTTAAGCGTGAGCGCTCTTAAATTAAGAAAGGGCGTGGATATTTTAATGACGGCTTTTGCTATCGCGTTAAAACAAGATCCAAATCTTTTTTTAGTCATTGTTGGCAAAGGTAATACCGCTAAATATATTAATCTATCCAAAGCATTAAAAATTTATGATTCTTTAAAAATTTTGAATGGTATTTCCCCAAAACAATTATCTGCTTTGTTTGTTAAATGCAGTCTTTTTATAATGACGCCTATTTTTACCAACTATGAGTTTGAAGGGTATGGATTGGTTTATTTAGAGGCCGGTTTATATAAAAAACCAGTAATCGGTTCTATGTCCGGTGGAGTTCCGGAAGCCGTCATTAATAATGAAACTGGTATTTTAGTTCCGGAAAACGATCCAGAAGCCACGGCAAAAGCCATTATTAATATATTGAAAAATAAATCATTAGCAGAGAAATTGGGTGATAATGGTTATAAGTTAGCAAAACAAAGAAATTGGGTTGATTATATAAATAAAGTTATAAAAATTTATGAATCTGTTTGTAGCTAGTTTTCATTTTTTGTCTTCAAGAAATTTTTTTACCACCGATGTGTTTGGCACATTGATACAAAATAAAAAAATCAAGTTAATAGTATTCGTTCCTAAAAATAAACTAAATCTTCTACGCGATAATTACGAGCGCGATAACGTTGAATTAATTGGTATAGATGAACAGCTTATTTTGGGGAATAATTTTTCCAAATTTAAATGGTTAAATTTTTTTCTCATTCCAACATACGCAGTAAGACTTCGGGCTAGAGAAAAGTGGGGTAGAGAAAAAACTATTATTAGCGCAATGGAATTAGTAATGGCTTATTTTTTTTCATTATTTCTATCAAGATTAAAATTTATGAGAACAGTCTTAAGAAGTTTGGACAAAAAATACGACAGGTTATCTATTTTATCGCAATATTTTAGCGAACATAAACCAAAATGTGTTTTGGTCACCGATGTTTTTAATGATGCTGATATTTGTTTTTTAAAAGAAGCTAAGGCTAATAATGTTTATTCCATAGGAATGATCCGTTCTTGGGACAATACTACTACAAAGGGACTAATGAGGATTATACCTGAAAAATTAATCGTTAACAATGAAATTATTAAAAACGAAGCTATGAAATTTCATGATGTAGACCCTCAAGATATCTTTATCGGAGGGACGCCCCAATTTGACATATACTTTAGCAACTCATACGATAGTCGAGAAGATTTTTTTCAAGAGATAGGAGCTGATATTAATAAAAAACTGATATTATTTGCTCCCGCCGGATCCATTTTATCAAACACAGATTGGCAATTATGCCAAATATTAAAAGATGCTATGAATAATAAGATATTGCCTAGTAATATACAATTCCTAATAAGAAAACATCCTTTAGGACGTCCTGGATTTTTGGAAAAGTTTGTGCCAGACAAAAATTTCATAATAGAGTGGCCGGGAACAAAACCAGAAAATAGTAATCATCCTAAAATAATGGAATTGATTGACAGCGATCAAAAACACTTGGTTAATTCTTTGTATCATTCTGAAATGATTATTTATGTTAATTCTACTATTGGCATTGATTCTCTGCCATTTGATAAACCGCAAATAATGATTGAATTTGATGGATGGGAAAAGAAGCGTTATATTGAAAGCGTTAAACATTATCACGACGAAGATCATATGAAAAAATATTTGGGAACGGGAGCGGTAAAAATAGCAAAAACGCCTGAAGAATTGTTATCTTTTATTAATACTTATCTTAGAAATCCTAAAGTAGATAGCGAAAAAAGAGCAATAGCTATTAGGGATCAATTATATTATTGTGATAATCAATGCGGAAAAAGAGTTGCGAGTTTTGTTTTAAAAGAAATTAATAATTTATGAGAAAGATTGCTTTAATAACAGGAATTAACGGACAAGACGGGTCTTATTTGGCGGAACTTTTGTTGTCAAAAAAATATGAAGTGCACGGCATTATTCGCAGAACTTCTTTATCAAATACCAATCTCATAAATCATATATTACCTAAACTATCACTGCATTATGGTGATTTGGCAGATGCGAATACAATAAGAAAACTCATTTACAAAATAGAACCTGACGAGATCTATAATTTAGCTGCTCAATCACAGGTAAGAGTTAGCTTTGATGTTCCTGAATACACTGTAAATGTTACTGGTCTGGGACCAATACGAATATTAGAAGCCATCAAAGATTTTCAAGAAAAAAATAAAAAAAGGATTAAATTTTATCAGGCAAGTTCCAGTGAAATGTTTGGGAATTCACCACCTCCACAGAATGAAGAATCATCGTTTATGCCAAGAAGTCCATATGGATGCGCTAAAGTTTTAGGCTACTATGTAACTCGTAATTACAGAGAGGCTTATAATATTTTTGCGGTAAATGGTATTCTCTTTAATCACGAATCTCCTCGTCGCGGTGAAGAGTTTGTTACCAGAAAAATAACACTGGGAGTGGCTAAAATTAAAGCCGGTTTAATTAAAAAAATATCTTTGGGTAATTTAGACGCTAAGCGTGATTGGGGTTATGCGCCAGAATACATGAAAGCAGCGTGGCTCATAATGCAACAAGAAAAGCCCGATGATTATGTTATTGGTACCGGAGAAAGTCACTCAATAAAAGATTTTCTTAAAGAGGCCTTTAATGTAATTGGGGTTAATAGTTGGCAAAAATACGTTAAGATTGATTCTAAAAACTTTAGACCCTCGGATGTATATGATTTAATTGCTGATTATAATAAAGCTAAAAAAAGTTTTGGTTGGAAACCAAAGGTGTTATTTAAAGAATTAGTAAAAATTATGGTGGAAGCTGACTCAAGATCTATAAAAAATGATCAAATTAGTTAAGTCTACATTTTATAAAGAAAAGGAAACTAAAAAAAAACTTGTTAAGTTTATAGAAAAATCCACTATTTTAAGCATGAATAGTGAGTGCCGTAAATTTGAAGAAGCGTTTGCTAAAAAACAAAAAAGAAGATATGCGGTTTTTGTTAGCAGTGGAAGCAGCGCTAATCTAGTTTTAATACAATCGCTTCTTAATTTAAATTGCCTTAAAAAAGGCAGTATCGTTGGAGTGTCATCGTTAACTTGGTCCACTAATGTAATGCCGTTAATTCAATTAGGATTGAAGGTTTTATTTTTAGATTGCGAAATAAAAACTATTAATGTTTCACCAGATATACTTAAAGAAAAAATTAAAAATTTGAACGGACTTTTCCTAACTAATGTTTTAGGATTTAGCGATCATATAGAAACAATAGCTGACCTGTGCAAAAAAAATAAAATATTGTTTATAGAAGATAATTGTGAGTCTCTGGGCTCTAGAACCGCAGGCAATTTACTGGGTAATTTTGGACTAGCCTCAACTTTTTCTTTTTTTGTCGGTCATCACTTATCTACTATTGAGGGCGGGATGATTGTCACGGATAATGAGAATCTTTATCACATGCTCTTAAAAACTAGGGCGCATGGTTGGGATAGAGATTTGCCACAAAAAGAAATGCTTAACGCTAGATTAGTTCATAATGTTGATGATTTTTTTGCTCGATATACTTTTTATGATTTAGCTTACAATACTAGGCCGACAGAGATAAGTGGTTTTTTGGGTAATAATCAATTGCCATATTGGGATGAAATAGTTCACAAGCGCTTCAACAATTTTAAAAGATTTTATAATGCGCAGAAAAAAAATAAAGATTTTATTTTACTAGATATTAGTCATATGGATTTAATATCTAATTTTGCAATGCCAGTTATTTGTAAGACCAAGAATTTTTTTGAAAAATATCGAGAAAGATTTGAAAAAAATAATGTAGAAATTAGACCAATTATAGCCGGCAATATTATGGAGCAGCCGTTTTATGCAAAACATAAGAACAAAAACGACATGGAATGTAAAAATACTCAAATGATTCATAAATATGGATTTTATTTCGGTAATAATCCGGAGTTAACCGCAAAAGAAGTTGATTTATTATGTAGATTGCTGAAAAAATGATCGATTTAAAAAATAAAAAAATTTTATTGACGGGCGGAGCGGGCTTTCTAGGCGCTTATGTGTTTAAAACACTAATAAAAAGAGGGGTAAAGAAGGAAAACATATTTATTCCTCGCTCTAACGAATATGATTTAAGAAAGAGAGGCGTATGTGATAAATTGGTGAGTAATAAAGATGTTATTATTCATTTGGCCGCGCTTGTTGGCGGCATAAGTTTTAACCAGAAAAATCCAGCGTCAATATTTTACGACAATGCTTCAATGGCATTAAATTTAATTGATTCCGCACATAAGAATGGTGTCGAAAAATTTGTCGGCATTGGAAGCGTATGTTCTTATCCTAAATTTGCCAAAATACCATTTATAGAAACAGATTTGTGGTCTGGATACCCGGAAGAGACTAGTGCTTCGTATGGATTAGCGAAAAAAATGATGCTAGTTCAGTCACAGGCCTATTATAAACAGTACGGATTTAATGCTGTTCATTTATTAATGATTAATTTATACGGACCGGGTGATAATTTTAATCCACAAAGTTCTCACGTTATACCAGCTTTGATTAAAAAAATTGGTGAAGCCAAAAATAATAAACTGTCGTTTGTAGAAATGTGGGGAAGCGGTAGGGCCACTAGAGAGTTTTTATACGCCGAAGACGCAGCGGAAGGCATTGTATTGGCTGCAGAAAAATACAACAAGCCCGATCCAGTTAATATCGGATGCAATACGGAAATTTCTATAAAAAAATTAGTGAACTTAATCTGTAAAATAATTAAGTATAAAGGTGAAGTTCGCTGGGATACAAGTAAGCCGGATGGTCAGCCAAGGAGAATGTTAAATGCGGACTTGGCGAAAAAAGCATTTGGATTCACGAGTAAAATCTCTTTAAACGATGGGTTAAAGAAAACAATCGATTGGTACGTTAAATTTAAACTTCTTGTTTAGATATTTTTTGTTCTTTTAATAACATTTTTTCCGAACGCAGCAGTGGAAGAGAATAATAATTGTTGTTGCCTAAATAAGCCGCCCACCAAGAAAAAGTAGAACCGCCTCCTATTACTGTTTGCGCGTTTTTTAACATCCAAAAATCAAATACATAATCAGAAATATCGCTTAGAGGATTTTTATAATCAATGATTTTAAATCCAGAAAAATCTTTCTTTATACTTTCGTCATTACTGGCTATAAAAATATTTTCATTATTATAAATCTTGTTTAGACTTTCCTTGTATTGTTCCATTGGTAAATCTAATCCTAATTTTACGAAATCCCCTCTTCTGATATGTAATCCAATCCAAGGACGAAATTTTTCTGTTAATTTATAAAGAGATTCGTCAATTTCTTTTTTAAAAGCAAACCACTCCAAAACTAAATGCTTATATTTTTTTAATAAAGCGAAACTAAACTTATCCTGAAAGTAACCATATAAATCAATATGGTCTTCTGGATTATTATACAAATTCTCCAGAGAAATCGTGGGTGGCAGACGAAAGTAACGAGGACACAAAAACCATTTAATGCTCTGCCAATAGTTATAAGATTTGAGGTCGCTTAACTGACGAGTGGGTAAAAAATAGTATCTAAAAGTATCAATTTTTTTTATATTGTTATTTAATTTAATATCAGAAAAAATCTTACTTCCAATCCAATCTGGAAAATAGTTACCAAAATTATTTAATTCAGCATATAGCCTTGCGCCGGCATATTGAAAAAGCTGATTACCAAAACCGGATCTTCCAAAAGCGAATTTTTTAAACGTAATCATAAAATTTTTCTAACTAGAAATCTTTTTATTAAAATTAATTGGTGGATTAAATCAGTAATGTATTTATATATTAATATATAAATCTTATTAGTTAATTTATTCTTAAATTCTACAAATTTAATTTTTACAACTTTTGCGTCTGGATTTAATAATTTATAAGTTCTTTCATTAGTATCATCAACAGCCACATATCGCTCGTATTTTTCACGCATTTTCTTTCTATCAATACATCCAAAATGTTTAATTCTATAGGGCGATATATAAGTCTTGCCAATTATTCCTCTGATGTCTCCATGATGCATTTTTTTTGAAGAAAAATAGGCAGATGGAACATTACGCCACATGCTCCTTTGGGGTCCCATTGTATAACTAAAAAAGAAGCTATCTAGTCGGAAATATTCTTTACTTAACCAAAAATGACAAAGTTTGAATAAAATCTTACTATATTTAGATTTCATATATTCATCTATTGCAGAACGCGTGAAATTTTGTTCAAAAACTTCATCACCATCCATCCAAAGTATCCAATCAGGATTTCTTTTTTTCGCCTCCTCTAGTAGAAAACACATATCTCTCCCCTCATGGTATCCTTCGGTATGAATAATTTTAACAACCTTATTAAATTCACCAATAGCTTCCAAAGTTCCGTCTGTAGAGCCATTATCTAATACTATTATTTCATCGGTCAGCGTAGATAATTTAGACAAACACTCTTTTATACACAGAATTTCATCTTTGACTCTTAAAACAGCAGTGAGTTTCATGTTTAATGATTTTTTTGCAGGTGTTTAAATTTTATCTCTGACATAAGCCAATCTTCTGGAGTGTTAATATCTATTTCATAAATTGGGCTAGTCATGTAAAGTTTAACTTTTTTTCCGTAAAGACGAGAAGGGTTATTATAAAGATTTTTGGGTTTTAAGAGATAAATTAATTCGTTTCTAGCATAACATAGATGGGGAAAATCTTGTCTGCGATTGTGAATATTTTTTAAAGAAACTCCGCCGAAAAGAGAAACTGTGCCATTCTTAGCTTTAATTAACGTCCAAAAAGGAGTGTGATTGGCCGGTGTCTCATTAACTGATACTACCGAATCACAATCAGTTTTTTGCATAATTTTTATCGCATCATCAATATGAAAAAATTTTCTTAATGGATTAGTAGCAAAAAGCAATGCCAGTGCATCTGTTTTGTATCCCTCTTTTTCTGTAAGATTTTCGTAGGCATGCCTTAGTACTGGCTCAATACCCGTTGTGTCCGTAGCAAGTTCTTTGGGCCTCAAAAAAGGCACTTCGGCGCCATATCGCCTGGCAATTTTTGCTATTTCTAAACTATCGGTTGAAACAATTATGCGGTTTATTAATTTGCTTTTTTTCGCCTCTAAAATTGTCCAGGCAATAAGAGGTTTGCCGCAAAAACTTTTTAAATTTTTATTGGGAACTTTTTTAGATCCGCCGCGCGCTGGAATTACCCCAATTATCTTCATAAAAAGACTATAAAACAAAAACCCGATTGTTTTCAATCGGATTAAAGATGTAAAATTTCCAGCGTTTTATTAGAGTCAATCAATTCTCTAATTTTGAGAAAAGTATCATTGTCTAGTTCGCTAAAATTAAGCGGCTCGTTCTCACATTCAAGCACTTTCGTAGCATCATCTAAATTTCTAAGATAATTATAAAAGTTTTCGTCAGCGATAGGTTCCCAAAACACATTGTCTTTTTTAGAGATCGTTGGATCAGCTTGTCGAAAAGAAAGTTTAAACACGCGGGATAATTCAGAACGAACCTTATCATTATTAATTAGAGTTACACCCGGATACCAGGTCATAGTGAACATTCGCGTATTAACAGCTTGAGATTGAACGCCTAATTGGTTATAAAACTCCATCTGCCACAACATAAAAAACACGCTCTCTTTAAGATCCTCCAATGTTTCGGTTGGCGAACCAAAAATCCAAGTGCAATTACCATGAATACCGACTTGAGCTGCATTTTGAATACCTACGACCATCGATCGCGGAAATAGATGCGGCTGTCCATCCACCACAACCTCCATCATTCCATTAGTTAAGGTATGACCACCCTTACCGATAGCGTTCAAAACCTTAACGCTAGCGCTTTCTGGTCCAAAACCGATATAACGACAACCGGCTCTAGCCATAGTCTCAGCGGTACCGGCTGTAGTGACGTTAAGACCAGCAACTTCATCCAAGCGCGTGTGCGTTCCCCAAGGAATTAAGTTGTTTAATTCTTTTATTCTATCAAGAGTAACGGCAAAATTATCATCAGGAAAACCATGAAAACGAATACCATATCGGTCAATGTGCTCTTGCAGTTCTCGCATAATATGAGCGGCTGAACGCACTCCCCAATTTCTCTCGCCTTGAGTTTTTCGAAAACAATACTTACAGGCAAATGGACAACCACGACTAGAAACCGAAGTCGTTTTAGGAATAACATCTTCATCAAGCCATGGCGCGGCAGACGAATTATTTGCCGTCACGCTCCAGGCCGGTACTTTAAGATACCAATCAAGAAGCGGGTTACCGTCTATATCTTGACGTAAAAATTCAAGATCAGCATAGGGTAATGCATTGAGATCACGCGGTCGGTTGCCTTCATACATAAAACGGTGTCTGCCGTTAATTTCTCCGAGACAATAGGGTTGCAATTTACCATCAGAAAGGGCCTGCCTTATTCCCTTCTCTTTAATCACTTTAGCATCATAAACAATTTTTATAATCACATCATCGCCTTCGGAATGGGCCACGCCATCAAGCTCTGGAATATAAGTAAAAAGGTCAGTTTTTAATTCGGTAGCTAATCCGCCACCCGATACTAAAAAAGTATCAGGAATTATTTGACGTATTATTTTAGCAACCTCCTCTTGCCATTTTAATGTTGTAATTTTACCGGAAAAACCAACTAGCGCCGGTTCGCCATGAAAAGTAATATGTCGTTGAATTAAACTAAAAACTTCCCCATAAGTAAGATGACGGCCCCATTTTAAGAATCGTTTTTTCGCCAATTCGTCTTTGATACGATAGACATTCAAATCAATAATAGTGGCATTAACGCCATAATTTTGCTGAAGATTAGTAACCAATAACAATGGGCCTTCCGGCGTTGTATTGGGTCGCGCCGTTTCTCGTAGGGGCATATTGATTAAAACAACATTAGCGCCTTCTATATCTGATCTTTCAATGCTTTTTATTATTTCCGCTGGGTGAGTCAAGGGCTTAAAACTAACAATGGGGATGGGAGCATGCACGCGCTTTTCCTTCATAAATTGCCAAAGTTCTTCAATTAACTTACCATGGAAGGCAGATTATTGACAATTTAGGGGATAAAATATGACAGATCACTTCTCTCTTAAAGGTAAAATGGCTATTTTAACTGGAGCCGCGGGTTTTTTTGGAAAATATTTCGCGAGAGCACTTTTAGAAGGCGGGGCTGATGTTTTGTTGATTGATCATAAAAAAGACAAAATATCTGAACTGACAGATATTCTAAGAAAAGAATTTCCTTATTCTTTAGTTATTTGTTCTGCGTTTGATCAATATAACCAAAACGAAGCATTGCTGTTAAGGCAACGCAATAATCATTATGATTTTCATATTTTAATTAACAATGCCTTTGATTTTAGCGAAAGGACAGGATTTAATAACAGAGAATTAGGATGTTTAGAAAACTCCACTTTTGAACAGTTTCAATCCTGCATGCAATCAGGTATTTATTGGGCGTGGCAGATGACGCAAGTTTTTGGCTTTGAAATGAAAAAAAGGGGTGCTGGCTCTATTATCAATATCTGTTCAATGTATGGATTAGTAGTACCTGATCCAAGATTATATGACGGAACTGACGTATTTAATCCTCCCGGTTATAGCGTGGCGAAAGCCGCCCTATTACAATTCACAAGAAGAAGCGCTGTTGATTTGGGACCGGAAGTCAGAGTAAATGCCATTTCCCCCGGAGCAATTCCTAATCTTGAATCAACAACGAATAATCCGCCAAACCCACTTGTCCTCAACAGATTAAAGGAAAAAATAATTTTACAAAGAATGGGACACCCGACCGACTTAACGGGGGCGTTGGTTTTTCTAGCATCAGATGCATCAAAATATATGACTGGTCAGAATATTGTTATTGATGGAGGTTTTACAATAACGTAAGGAGTCAATTGACTCCTTATTTTTTTGACTGTAACTTTACCTTAGTTCTTAGAAATTGAAACCGGAGGGCCTAATGTCTGGAAGTGTAAAAATCGGGAATAAAAAAGTTGGTCTCGGAAACCCATGTTTTGTTATTGCAGAAATTGGCATCAATCATAATGGTAGTATTCACATTGCTAAACAATTAATCGATGCGGCAGTCGAAGCGGGATGTGATGCCGTAAAATTCCAAAAAAGAAAAGTACAGCGCGTTTTTACCCCAGAACAATTAGCCCAACCAAGAAAAGTTGATATAAGCATTATTCACAACGCAATGGAAAGAATGAACATTGAAGATGTTAGATATTGGGTTTTCCCCGAAGAAAACTATAGACGATTAAAGGGAGATCCAACCAATACTACAAATGGTGATCTAAAATTTGCTTTAGAATTTGACATGAAAGAGTTTGACTTAATTGATATTTACTGTAAAGAAAAAGGAATTATGTGGTTTGCTTCTTCTTGGGATGGTTTAAGCGCTCATTTTGTCAATGGCTTTAATGTTCCCTGCCACAAGATCGCATCGGCGTGTTTAACTCATATTAATTTATTGCAAAGAGTACGTTCTAATGGCAAACCAGTTATTTTATCCACTGGCGGCAGCACCATTGAACAAGTTGAGAGGGCTGTGAAAATTCTTGGCAAAGAAGATTTAATTATTTTACATTGCATCGCAAATTATCCATGCAAAGATGAAGAAATAAACTTGCTTATTATTAAGACGTTGCAAAGAAAATTTCCTGGTATTCCTATTGGTTATAGCGGCCATGAAATTGGCATTACGCCATCGTTAGTGGCTGTAGTTATTGGAGCAAGCGTTATTGAACGACACATTACTTTGGATAGAAAAATGCCCGGATCCGACCATAAAGCAAGTCTTGAGCCAGGAGAGATAAAAAATCTTGTATCTGAAATAAGAAGATTGGAAGTTGTTCGCGGCGATGGCATTAAAAGAGTTTATGATTCAGAAGTCGAAGTAATGAAAAAACTAAGAAGAAAAACTGATTTTTAAGCGGCTTAACAGCCGCTTTTTTATAATGTATAATCCAGTCATCTGTTTCTTAATATGAATATATTAAAGTGGCAAATAGAACCAAATTTAAAAAAAGAGTCTGAAGATAACTACAGAACTCAATTTGCAATTAGTTTGAAAAATTCTGGTCATCTAAATATTATCAGAAAACTAACATTTGATGGCGCGGCTCCCAATATTACTGTTCAAAATATAGAAAATCTTTTTACATTCCTTGAAAACAAGTTGTTAAAAAGACCGTTAAGTGGAGTAGGACTAGAAATAGGTTCTGGACCAGCCGTGTTTAGCGCAATTCTTGCTAAAAAAAACAGTATTACAACTATGTACGCTGTAGAAATATGTCAAAATATAGTTGAATTATTAATGCCTGACACCGTAAAAGAAATTAGCGGCAATAACAACTATAAAGTTACTGGCTGTATTGGGAATTTTAATAATTTAGAGTTGCCTAATAAAAGTGTTGATTTTATTTTTGACTTTTTTTCGTTGCACCACTCCACTAACCCGCTTGTAACCCTAAAGGAGTGTCATAGAGTCTTAAAAAATGGCGGATTTATATTAGCACTGGATAAGGCAAGACCGGATGAATTGACGGAAAATGATATAAACAAGATGCTCGATAAAGAATATGATAGTAACTATAAAAACCAATTCGAAATACCAATAGACCAATCATTAACGAGAAGAATGAATGGAGAAAACGAATATAGACTTAAAGATTGGACAGGATTTTTTGAGAAATGCGGATTTAAAAAATTTTATTATTTTCACTTGGCGCAGTGCACCGGTAATAAATTATTAACGAAAATTAAAAATATTATATCTTTTTTTCCGATATCCATACAAATATTTTTAACACCACTAATGCCAAAGCAAAAAAGTTTGTTTAACATATCTTACGAAAATAGAATTTTTTCTCCCATTATTAATAATTTTAGGAAAGAAATGTCGTTAATGATTGTTTATAAATAATATGAATAGTCAGTATAAAATTAAACCATTAGACGGATCTCCTTTGATGAGTGACAATTGTTGGAATGTCATTATTACCGCTATTAAAGAACGCTCTACTGAAGGAAAGGAGGTTACATGTCTAGAATGGGGTAGTGGAAATAGCACTATTAATTTAATAAGAACTGCTTTAAATGTAAAAATGAATTTTAAAATAATATCAGTTGATCATGAAACTGCTTTTTTTCCTTGGCTTGCAGAGTCTATTATTAACGAATTTTGTGGAAGAAAAGAGGAAAAACCAATTTTAACATGGCATTTATTGCAAGGGCCTATAATTTCTTTTTCAAAAATCGGTAAAATCCTTTCTGAAAGAAGCGTCTTTAAATCATCTTCTTTATATTGGCAAATTATTTTAGGAAATAAACGCCTGCAATATGTTGAAAAATATCAGCCAAATTTTGATTTTCACTTTACTAAAGTAATAAAACAATTAATAAAGTTAATGATAATAGAAATTGATTATTGGTTCTGGATTATAAGGGGTATAGTCTACAACTTCTTACTCAGAAAAAGATTTGATGATAGAAATGCTTTAAGCGAACCAATAATAATAAAAGACTTTTTTGATTATTTTACAAAAAATCATAAACCCGGTTGTTTAAAGATTAAACAAGATAATGTCACAATTGAGCTTTGGCATTTACCAATGCTTCAAAGTTTTTGGCGATATGGTTTGCTTTTAGATGGGCCAATTACTCAGTTGTCTGATTATGTGAGCATTCCAGTCAAGGAGAATTTTGATATTATTTTTATTGATGGCAGAGCAAGGGTTTCTTGCATAAAAAGAGTAAATAGAGATAAATTATTAAAAAATGGTGGATGGCTGTTTGTGCACGACGCCTTTCGTTCTGAGATGGGCGAAGCATTTCAAATGCTTAATCAGCCACATCAATTTATAAATGGTTCTAATAAAACATTAAATGGTCAAAAACGTTGCGATGATGGATTTGGGTTTCCATTTATAAAAACTGGTGATGGTTTGACTAATTTAAATCAGGAAATAGTACAAGAATTATTTGTTTATCAAAATCATTATGAAAATAAAAACGATTAACGCATTAATTAATAGAATCGTGGCCCCACCGGGCAGATTTGCAGGTGGATTTATTTTAAATTTATTAGGCTATCATATTTTACGCGTATTGATTTTCAATATTTCTTTTATTTTTAGAAAAAGAATGATTATGAAAGACGAGGATATTAGAAACGTAATAGAAAAAATAGAAAAAGATGGTTTAGCAGTGATCGAGAATTTTTTTTCAGAGGATGTTTTTTTGCAAATTAAAAATGAATATGATCGATTACGCATTGATGTAGTCAATGATCGGATGCCTCACATTAAAAGAAGCGTTATCAACTGTAATGAAAAAAATCAACAAGCGCCTATAATTGAAAAATATCTTACAAATAGTCACTTTATTAATAAGATTGTTTCTGTTGCGTCACGCAGAAAAATGTGGGTAATTCCCAAAATTCAGGCAGAAAAAAGTTTTTTTTATGAAGAGGACTTGGGGAAACCGACAACCGATCAAGAGTCAAACAATCTGCACTTTGATGTAAGTTATCCCACATTTAAATGTTTTTTATATATGACGGACACTGACGAAAAAAATGCGGCGTTTACATATGTTAAAAGATCCCACAAAATGACGCTAGCCAGATTGTGGATGGAATATAAAATGAGTGTTGTTTTTTGGATAAAAAATAGGCGTAATGTCACGCCAGAAGTAAGTAGAAATTTTATAGAAGCACATGGCATGCAGATCGCTCCTGTGCTAGGAAAAAGCAATACATTAATAATTATTAATACTATGGGATTCCATCGTAGGGGAGATTATCTAACAACGATACCGAGGCACGTGATCATAATGAATTATAGAGACTTAGACTCCTTTAGATTTTGGTTGAGAGACTATTTTGATATTTCTTTTCTAGCTCCCAAAGCGTAATATTTAAAAAAGTGCCTATCGTTCTGCTTGAAATATCCGCAATCAATATGCCTAATAACCCTCCGCTAATCCCCATAATAGTAAATAGTATTATTCTAATAAAACCACTAATTATTTGGGATGCATAAATGCTTTTTATTAATTTTTGAGATACAAAAATACTGTTTATAAAACCATTTACCAATGCTAATAATATATTAAAAGATAACAATTGCGAATAAAAACTCATATCAATATATTTTTGAAATAAAAAGTGAAACAGCGTGGGAGCAATGACAATGTAACTAACACTAATAAATGTTCCAATTAATAAAGACTGGAGTATTCTTTTGTAAAAAAATGCAGAAATTTTTATAAATTTCATTGATGATGCTTTTGGAATCAACAAGTCAGATAAAGACTTTAAAAAAGAATAAATATAATCAGGGAAAAATTGCGCAATGGTATAATTAGCTAACACTGCCGGACCCCAGAAATTAAACAGAATGATCTTGTCTAATTGTTGTGCTACAACCCCAAATAACTGTAAAAATGTCAATTTCTTCCCGTAATTTACAGCACCTTCTCCATTTGCGCTTGTTGGCTTAAGTTTATTTGTTATTTTCCAAAAAAAATAAGCATTAATAATTAAATTTACTAAAGAATAGGTCAGAACGACAAAAAAAACTTTTTTTGTAATAAATAAGAAAAATATTATTAGTAATGTGCTAATTGTTTGAGATATTGTTGATATTAGGGCAGAATAACGAAATTCCTTTTTGCCTTGAAGAAAGGCTTGATATGTGCTTAGAGCAGAACTAATAGGATAACAAAGTCCCAAAGCTATCAAAGAATAACTAATTTGGAAGTTTTTATTATAAAAATAATAAAATGCAACGATAAAGGCTGCAGAAATAAATATAAAACTATAACGTAGGCGGAAATTAACTACTTTTTTAAATGCCCCTTCTTCACCGCGAGCCACTGCTTGAGTAACGGCAGAATTCATACCGCCAAACACAA
Source organism: uncultured Candidatus Saccharibacteria bacterium (assembly GCA_964361935.1). Classification (GTDB taxonomy): domain Bacteria; phylum Patescibacteriota; class Minisyncoccia; order UBA6257; family UBA11618; genus CAZATK01. Next base: position 5,044 of record CAYICO010000001.1, on the reverse strand, counting down.
ATATCTGCAACATTCCTAAAATAGAAAAAATATACCTATAAGTACCGTAATCGCTTGGAGCGAATAATTTAGTAAGGACTATACCTAACAAAAAAGCAATGACAGTATTTATAAAATTATCAAAAGTTATCCAAAAACCACCTTTTAAAAAGTATCCGATGTCTATTTGAAGTAAACGTTGTGTCTTATTTTTCAACCAAAGCAATGCTGCCATATCCAAAATTTCTTATAATTATTTTTGACAGAGATTATTATTCTCATGGTCATTTAAAATACATACGAACATAACAAAAAATAACACACTAAACAATACAAAAGTCATAAAATTCGAAAACCCAACTTCCATTAAATAACTACGTAAAGATAAGACATTATTATTTTTCGAAATAACCCATGTTATAATTAATATGCCTCCTAGATATAAAAATATTTGGTGTGATTTGTTTTTTGTTATACGAATTAATAACCCAGTGGAACGTTTAATGTTCAGTCTTTTGTGATAAATTCTTAACGCTGAACTTATAATAAAAATAAAAAATAATAGCTTTGAAGAAATGCCTAAATTTTTTAACGAATTAGGTATAATAAGATTGATAATAATTAAAGATAAAATAATCATCAAATACCACCTATAGCTTGCATCGTTAATTTCTAAAATAGTCTTTATTAGGTTTTTCATGGTTTTTTAAATAATGCGAAAGAAAATGTTTCTTGATAATTACCTAAAGTCTTACTAATTTTGTTTTTATTTTGCTTGATTTCTTCAGTTTTAAGAAATATCGCAAGATTAGCGCCGCTAGTTTCACTAGTTGAAGATATGCCAGTAACTCTATCAAAAACTTGGCAAGTATAATATTCTGAACAGTTTTGATCCGTCGTATATAACGCTCTAGGACTAAAAATCCATAAGGACCAGGGAGCGTGCATGCCAGAGAATAAAATAACAGGTTTTTGGCTTGTATTTTCTTGTTTAGCGATTAAAACTAACTCTTCAACTAGTAATCTGATTTTTTGATAAAAAATTCCCCCATCCCTTCCTGTAATCATATCTAAAATAACCATCGATTGCATTCTGACAGAGTCAAGCAATAAACCAGGCAATAGTGCTATTAGAATTAAGAATATTATTAGCGATCCTAATTGAAAAGGAAAATGAAGTTTTATTTTTTGCGCAATGATTGCAATGGGAAAAATAGCTAAAATAGAAAGAAGGGGGGAAACAAAGAGATAGTAACGAAATGGTTGCCAGCTGGCAGAAAAAACATAATATGGCCATAGCGGTTTATATAAAAAAAACCAGTATAACCCAAAACCAGTAGCAAGAGGTAGAGCTGTTGTAAATTTTTTGTTGAAAAAGCTACCGATTATAATCATAACAAAACCAATAATAGCTGACCAAATTATAGGAAATTGCGACGACTCAATATATGGTTGATTAAATAATGATTGCGGTTTAATGTAATCTCCATAGTCACCAACATTATCTGGTCCGAAATGTACAAAACCTACTAGTACAAAAATGTATCTTACAAAAACTATAAGCGTAAATATTATAACTAGCGCATCAATAAAACTCATGCCAATAACCAAGTTTAACAGCGATCTAGTCTTTAAGAATTTAAATAAACGTTGTCCGATATCAACCACTCCTAAGACCAAAAATAACAACACTAAACTAGGTAAATGGACAAGATAAAGAAGCAGGGCCATTAATAATTTAAACCACGGCGGGTGTGTTCGAAAAAATATCAATCCAAGCAATACAAGCGGTAATGCTAAGTTTTGTTGAGAAACGCTATTAGAAATAATATAATAATTGTTCCAATGAAAAGAGAGAAGAATTGGAGCGGCTAATAAACCTAATGAGGCGCCAGGTAGTAAAGTTATTGCTAATCTAGTAATAGTGAAAGCCAAAAGCGCATAACAAAAATATGTCCAGGTAAGAATAAATTGTTGATAAACGTTAAAGTCTTTGGGTAAAAAAGCGATATAGGGAGAAAGAAAAAGAAAAAATGTAGATTTAGGAATATCCAAGTTATAAAAATTGTGACTAAATATTAATTGGGGAGTATATAAAAATCTTTCCGCGGTTGCCATCCAATAATACTGATCTGCGGCGGGGTTATAATACTTATGAATTAAAGTGCTTTGAAAACTTTTGGATAAGAGGCTTAATAAAATAAATATCAACAATATGAGAGCTACATCTAAAGACGTGGGGACGATTTTCGCTATTTGTCCCTGTCGCCTTATTCGCCAAAGTAAACTTAATAAAGTAGTTATTAAAACAACAAAAGCCCCCAAAATTGTTTTTTGAAGAAGCGGCATTGATAAATTAAATGCGTCCAATAAAACTATTTCAACACCGATTATAATTTGCGATATTAATCCAAAAATAATAATATACGAAAAAAGTTCTGACAAACTGACATTTTTTTTTGACAAAAAAACAAAAGACCAAACAAGACCGGGAAGAAAAAAAGTTGCCAAAAACGGCGGAAAAAAATAAAATAACAAAAACTCCGTCATAATTACAGTAGCGTTTTGACAATAACGTAAGATTGGATTTTCTTGTCGAGAATCTTACTTTTATGATATATTGTGATGTCTAATTGTATTAATTAAAATTAATTTTGTAAAGAATGGAACTATCAATCGTTCTGCCAACTTACAAGGAAAAAGATAATTTATCTGTTCTAATTCCTCAAATTGAATTAGTTTTTAAGGATTATTTTTTTGAAATTATAGTAGTAGATGACAACTCTAGTGATGGCACAGAAACATTGATAAGAGAATTACAAAATAAATTTCAAAATATAAGACTTCTCAATAGACCACGACCTGCTGGTATTGGTTCAGCATTACGAGATGGTTATAATTTAGCCCAAGGCAAGTTTATTATTTCTTCTGATGCCGATTTGTCTTTCGAAACTGAAGATATGTTAAGGCTTTATCGTAAAATAAATGAGGGTTATGACTTGGTTATTGGTTCTAGGCACGGAAGTGGTGGGATTTATGAATGCAAAAGCTTTATTACTAAAGCAAAATATTATTGTAGTAAATTAGGAAATATATTCGTAAAAAGAATAAGTGGCTTGCCGCTCAATGACGTTTCGGCTAATTTTAGGGCTATCAAACAAATTGTTTGGAGAAATTTAAAAACCAAAGAAAAAACGAACTTTTTCCTTTTTGAAATGATTGCGATAGCTGTTAAAAAAAAATTCGTCGTTACTGATTTGCCAGTTGCTTTTCATGAAAGAAAATTCGGCCAATCTAAACTGGCTATAGGTCGTGAAATTCCTAAATTTTTAATAAAATTTATTCTATATTCAATCCGTCAAATTTTTGATTTTTTATAAATATAAATATTCTTTCCAAGATTATTGATTAACAAATATCTCCAATCAAAATAATTGCCCATATTATAATCTACCGAATAGTACAAATTGTCAGCTACGTTATTGCTAAAACTTATTATCAATTTCATGCCTTCCTTTTCTTTCTTTGTTTGTTCTATATAATAAACTTCGTTATCATTAAGCGCTACTAAGTTCAACTTTTGCTCCCGATCAATCACCAAAGGATTAAAATTATTGTGCAGATTATACTTTAAAGCACCAAGACATTGATTAGCGCAAGTTCGTTTATCCATTAATAGAGCCGATTTTTTATTAATGGGAAGCCATAATTCTGGAACATTGTTAATAATAATAGTTTTCTGATTATTCAACTCTCTTTTTATATAATTAATGGCCTGATTATAGGTCGGGGGTATTGATAAATAATAAAGGGTAAGAACAAAATATATAAGCGATATGAATTCTATCCAATAGAAAAATTTATTAAATTTGAAGTCAAGACTAGAGATTAAAAAGATGAAAAAAGGAGCCAATGGAACTAAATATCTAAAATAATCATGCATATTAGTTGCCCAGACAGCCACGAAACTTATTAAAAGAAAATAGCCAACTAAATAAATTACTGATAACCAGAAAAGGGGGTTATTTTTTATACTAGATTTTAAAGTTGTAATTAATAAAGTTATTAATATTAATGGAAAAAGTATTAATATCTTTTTAAGATTCAAAAACAAAGATGGAACAACTGCTAAATTATGTCCCGTTATCACCGCGGCTGAAGATCGGTAGTTAGTAAAAGTATCATGAATTAAACTTATAAGTCCCTGAGGGTCCAGCATTGTTAATCCGCCAAATAACGAAAAACCAATAACCGAATAAATAATAACTCGAAAAATCATGAGCTTATTTTTTCTAAAAAACCAAAATAAAATAGGTATATTAATTAGAGCGAAAAAGTTTAAAATAAAATTAGTAAAAGCTAAAAAAGCGAGAATAATACTCCAAAAAACACAAAAATTATCTTTTTTCTTTGTACTTAAATATAAATAATAAAAAGAAGCCGTAACCAGTAAAGTACTTAGAGCCCACATTTTCCCCGTGTGAAATACAATAACGGTTATAATGTTGGTAGTTAATAAAAAAATTAAAAAAAATCTACTTTTTATATTATCAACCTCAACCTTTAATGCTTTATTAATCAGAACTATTAATATCACAGCTGCTATTGCGCTTAAAATGCGCGGAATAAAATAAAGAACAAAGGGATGGGAAACTAGAAAAATTTTTAAATTCCTGGAATTAAACTCAAGGAAAAAACTTGCTATTATTAAAAATAGTCCGATTAAAAAATAATTTATTAAATAATTAAGAGTGCCGTATGACAGCGTATGAGGTGGCGGGAATATGCTTAGATTTCCTACTGCTGTCCCCACGCCTGCTACTAAGTAAGTTTCATCTTTTATTACGTCAATCATGGGAAAGGCGTGCCAAATTCCTATAAAAAAAGAGGTGCTTAAAAGAAACATGCTTATACAAAAATACAGATCCTCACATTTTATTATATCTACAAAGAGTTGTATTTTATTTTTCAACCAAAGCAATGCTGCCATATCCAAAATTTCTTATAATCGGTTTTGACTTAAATTTTTCTAAAAATTTTATCACTGGCAGTAGAAAAGGAAAAT